>JBBSBO010000204.1:0-5557 GCA_038251215.1 Caldilineales bacterium | reverse complement strand
GGCGACGGCACCGACACCGACCTCCTCATGGCTGAAGGCCTGGCGGAGATGGACGCCTTTGTGGCTGTCACCGGCGACGACGAGAAGAACATCATCACCACGCTGCTGGCGCGCCACTCCAAGGTCGCCCACCATATCGCCCTGGTGAACAAGGTTCACTACTTGCCGATTATGCCCACGATTGGCCTGGACACGGTGGTGAGCAAGCAGCTCCTCACCGTCAGCGCGGTGCAGCGCTTTGTCCACCACCAGCAGGTGGCGTCGATCGCCGGCTTGCCTGGCATCAACGGGCAGTTTATGGAGTATGTAGCGCCGCCCGGCGCCAAGATCACGCGTGGCCGGCTGCGCGACCTGCGTTTCCCGCGCAACGCCATCGTCGGCGCCATCTTGCACGGCGATCAGGTGACCATCCCCACTGGCGACACGCGCATCAGCGCCGGCGATCGCGTGGTGATCTTCACGCTGCCCGACGCCCTGGGCGAACTTAACCGCCTCTTCGGACGCTAGGCGACCTTGCCGCATGCTTTTCCCTTGTTTGCCGCGCGGTTCGACCCGGCGTTTGCCTAGGATGCGACGGACGCATCCGCCCCAACCCAACCGACAAGACGCGCAGCCATGAAGCGGACGAATGTGCTGCATGTGCTGGGCGTGCTGCTGCTCTTTCTCGCCGCAGCCATGTTCTTTCCCATTCCTTTCTCGCTCTATTATAGAGACGGCACGGCCTGGGTCTTCCTGGCGGCGGCGGGGCTGACCGCGGGCGCAGGCTATGTGCTCTATCGCCGCGCCAAGCCGGACGGCGATCTGCACGTGAAGGACGGCTTCGCCATCGTCACGTTCGGCTGGCTGGCCTGCGGCTTGTTTGGCGCGCTGCCCTATTTGCTCTCCGGCGCCATCCCGAATTTCACCGACGCCATCTTCGAGACGGTGTCGGGCTTCACCACGACGGGCGCGACAATCGTGGCGGACATCGAAGTGCTGCCGCCAGGCATCCTGTTCTGGCGCGACTTTACGCATTGGCTGGGCGGGATGGGCATCATCGTGCTGTCCGTGGCAATCCTGCCCTACTTGGGCGTGGGCGGCATGCAGCTCTTTCGCGCGGAGTCGCCTGGGCCTACAGCCGACCGGTTGACGCCGCGCATCACACAGACGGCCAAAATCCTGTGGGGCGTGTATGCGCTGATCTCGACCGTACAGGTCGCCCTGTTGATGCTGGGCGGCATGAACCTCTTTAACGCGCTGTCGCATATGTTCGGCACGATGGGCACCGGCGGTTTCTCCACGCTCAACCGCAGCGTGGGCGGCTTCAACAGCGCCTACATAGACATCGTCATTATTGTGTTCATGTTCATCGCCGGGTCGAACTTCTCGCTGCACTATCGCTTTTTGCGCGGCGACTGGCGCGCGCACCTGCGCGATATTGAGTTCCGCTGGTACACGGCGGTGATCGGCGTGGCTTTTGTGATTGTGGCGGCGGATACGGTTCTTTTTCGCGCTGACGGTATCGTGCGCGGGCTGCGCGAGGCGCTCTTCCAGGTCGTCTCCATCGTCACGACGACGGGCTTTGTCACGGCTGACTACGGTCAATGGGCGTCCAGTTCGCAGTTTGTGCTGTTTTGCCTGATGTTTATCGGCGCCTCCGCCGGCTCCACGGCGGGCGGCATCAAGATAATCCGACTAGTCATTCTGGTGAAGTTCGTCTCGAATGAGATCACGCATGCCGTACATCCGCAGGCGATTCTGCCGGTGCGGCTGGGCAAGACCGTGGTGCCGCGCGACGTGGTAACCAACGTGCTGGGTTTTTCCGTACTCTATCTGACGCTCTTCGCCGGGGGCGTGTTGGCGATGGCCGGGCTGGGGCTGGACTTGCTTTCGGCTTTCGGCGCAGCCGCGGCTACGCTGGGCAATGTGGGGCCGGGGCTGGGCAGCGTGGGGCCAGTGGACACCTATGCGCACATCCCCGCTGTGGGCAAATGGGTACTCTCGGCGCTGATGCTCTTGGGGCGCCTGGAAATCTTTACGATGCTGGTGCTGCTGTCGCCGGTTTACTGGCGGCGTTGAGCGGCGGCGTCAGTCGCCGGTGGGCGAGATGCGGAACTCGCGCACGACGGGCAGTCCGCTCAGGTGTTCGGCAAGCACAGGCGGGTTGCGCGGGTCCGTGGTGCGGATGATCATGCGGTACTCGAAATCACTGCCGCGATTGGTGATGCGATAGCTCATGTTGGCGATGGTGAATTCGTGCTCGTGCAGCATCGTGCGCAGTTGTTCTTCCGGCATCCGGTTATTCCGGTCAAAACTGATCTGAAAATAGGCGTAGGCCTGGGTTGGCATTTTGGCCTCGATCCAGCGGAAAACGGACAGAATGGCTAACGTCAGCAGCGTCGAAATAACCGCCGCGAAGAAGAAGCCAATGCCAAAGAGGATGCCGATCGCCGCGGTCATCCAGATCGAGGCGGCGGTGGTGAGGCCATGTACGCTGACCCCTTCTTTGTAGATCACCCCTGCGCCCAAAAAACCGATGCCCGTCATAATGCCCTGCGCCATGCGCGTCGGGTCCGTCGTTAGCACCACATTCGGCGGGGTGGGCAGCCATTTCCACTGGAACATGGGGATCAGCATGAGTACGGCGGAGGCGACGCAGACGAGCGCGTGCGTGCGGAAGCCGGCGGGGCGTCCGTGGAAGCTGCGCTCCAGCCCTACCAGGCCGCCCGCCAGCGCGGCGCTGAGGATATGAGCGGCGATAATGAGATGGTCGCTGTTGAAGTAATCAGTAAAGATCGTAAAGATCATGGCGCTAACGCTTTGGCTAGAGGGTGAAGGGAGCAGATAGACCGGGTTCAATGCAACCATCGTGCTGTCCGGCGAACAAGCTCTGGGGAGACCCGCCGGAAAGGGCGTCGAACGCCATGTCTGTAGTTCTTACTATAGACCTCGCGGCTTGGCTGGGCAAATTGCGCGCGGGGGCAAGGCTGCCCATTGTGAACAACATGTTAACGTGCCGTTTGCACTCCGTTATTATCCGGTTAACAGCTCGCGCCTAGAATTAACAATATGTATTCAAGGCGATCTCCTGATCGTTCCATGCAGCGCTAAGCGGCTACCGGCATATGTGCAGGTCCATCACGAAAATCGAGTTGTTGAAGGCGCAACCGGACCGGCTGGCGACGCTGCTCTTGCTGGCGATGCTTGTGCTTGCCGCGTGCCGTCCAACCGCAAGTGGGGCGGCAGATGCTGCGGCAACGCCCAGCCCCCAGCGCGTCATCCAGAACAAAGGCTCGGATACGCTGGTTAACCTCGCCTTGGCGTGGGCCGAAGCCTACCGCCATGTGAACCCTGACCTCTTGATCGCCGTGACGGGCGGCGGTTCGGGCACGGGCATCGCCTCCCTGATCAACGGCACGGTGGATATTGCCAATGTCTCGCGCCAGATCAAGCCGGACGAGATCGCAGACGCGGAGGCCAATGGCATTGAGCCGGTGGAGTTCGTCGTCGCCATCGACGCACTGGCGGTCGTCGTCCACCCCTCCAATCCGGTCGACGCGTTGACCATCGACCAACTCGCCGATATCTACACGGGACGCATCACCAACTGGAAGGACGTCGGCGGCAACGACGCGCCCATCGTCCTTCTCTCGCGCGAGACCAACTCCGGTACGCATGTCTATTTCCTGGAAGAGGTGGTGCGCAAGGGCGATTCGGATTCTACGGACATCTTCGCGCCGCAGACGCTGCTCATGCCTTCTTCCGTCGCCATCACGAGCGAACTGCGCCGCAACCCCAAGGCGATTGGCTATGATGGGCTGGGCTACGTCGACCCGGCGCACGAGAAGCTGATCGCGGTCGCGATAGACGCCAATGCGCCTTATATCGTGCCCTCGGTTGCCGCGGGCATGGACGGCAGCTATCCGATTGCCCGCCCGCTCTTCATGTATACCGCCGGCCAACCCACCGACGCCGTAGCCGAGTATCTGGACTGGATCATGGGGCCGCAGGGCCAACAGATCGTGGCGGATCTGGGCTTTATCCCGCTCGCCGCGCCATAGAGCGCCCCACCGTAGAGCGCCGTAGAGGATGCCTATGTTTGTGAAACTGTTTGTCAGTGAGGGAGCGCCTGTTCGATGGTAAAGACGGAGCAGACGGCGGGCTTGCCGGCCATCCGGAACGACGCGCCGGCGCCGCCACGGCGCTGGGGCGAATGGTGGATCGAACGGTTGATCCGCGGCGCCGGCATCTCCACGATCGTTCTGATTGGCCTGATCTTCGTGTTTTTGCTGCGCGAGGGGCTGCCCGCCTTCGTGCATGTCTCGCCGCGCACGCTCTTTGGGGTGCGCTGGTATCCGATTGAAGAAATGTACGGCCTCGTGCCGTTGCTCGTCGGCTCGTTGCTGGTGACCGTGGGCGCGGTGGTGATTGCCGTTCCGCTGGGCTTGATCACGGCTATTTACCTGGGCGAGATTGCACCCAAGTGGCAGCGTGAGGTGTTGAAGCCCCTGATCGAGGTGTTGGCCGGCATTCCCTCGATTGTGCTGGGCTTTCTCGGCTGGGTCGTCTTGGCCCCGCTGATCCAGCGTGCCGGCGCGGCGACCGGGTTGACGGCCTTCACCGGATCCTTGATCCTGGCCTATATGTCACTGCCCACGATTATCAGCATTTCGGAAGATGCGCTGTATGCCGTGCCGAAGGAGTACCGCGACGCGGCGCTCGCCATCGGCGCCACAGAATGGCAGACGATCTGGCGCGTGGTCATGCCGGCGGCGCGCTCCGGCATTGTAATCGCGACGGTGCTCGGCATTGGCCGCGCCATCGGCGAGACCATGGCGGTGATGATGGTGACGGGTAACGCCGCCAACATTCCTGCGCTGGGGTGGGGGATGTTCTTCCAGCCGGTGCGCACGATGACGGCGACCATCGCGGCGGAGATGGGCGAGGTGGCGCAAGGCAGTCTGCACTATCAGGTGCTCTTCGCCATTGGCATTGTGCTCTTTCTGATCACGTTCGCCATCAACTGGCTGGCAGGCCGGCTGATCGGCGGCGGCGGCCGGCAACGGCGCAGCCAACTGTAGGATGGACTGATGACGCGTCAACAGGTTAACCGTCTTGCCCAAAGTGCGATCACGCTGATCGCCATTTTGGTCGTCCTGCCGATTGTGTTGGTGATCTCCTACGTGGTCTACAACGGCATCGGCGCCATCTCGTGGGAGTTTCTCTTCACCGCGCCCCGCAACGGCATGCGCGAGGGCGGCATTTGGCCGGCGCTCCTCGGTACGATTCTCTTGACGTTCGGCACAGCGCTGGCTTCGTTTCCCCTGGCGATTGCGACGGCCATCTATTTGGCCGAGTACGCCGGCGACACTCGGCTGACGCGCCTGGTGCGTTTGGCAATTGTCAACTTGGCCGGCATCCCCTCGATTGTCTACGGCTTGTTTGGCCTGGGCGCGTTTGTCCTCTTCCTCAATTTCGGCGCCTCGATCATCGCCGGTTCGCTCACACTCGGGCTGATGACGCTGCCGGTCGTGATCAGCACGGCGGAAGAGGCGCTCTTGTCTGTGCCGCAGGAGTT
>JBBSBO010000203.1:0-5558 GCA_038251215.1 Caldilineales bacterium | reverse complement strand
GCCGGGCGCCGCCGAGTGGCATTCTTTGGCCTGACGGGGGCGGAGAACCATGCAATTTAATGTGGCGGGGTTGCTGCAAGAAGCAATCGGTGCCGTGCGCCGTTTCGAGTTGCTCGAAGACATCGGCGATCTGGACCCGGAAATCGAGGCGCTTGGCCCGCTCGTGGGCCATGTGCAGTTGTTGCGCATTCACAGCGGCATTCTGGTGACGGGGACGCTGAGTACGGCGCGGCGCGTGACGTGCAATCGCTGTCTCGAGCCGATTGCCCTTCCCGTGCGCTTCGACATCGAAGAGAGCTTCCGCCCGCTGACCGAGGTCAACACAGGTCGCTTTTTGGCCCCGGACGAGTTTGAAGGCACGGAAGAGGAGCTGGAGGACGCGGCGCTGCTAATCGACGAGCGCCACATCCTTGATATCTCCGAAGTGGTGCGCCAGAACATTTGGCTGGCTACCCCCATGGCGCCGGGGTGCAATTGGGAAGGGGCCGGCGAGTGCCCCAATTTGACCGCCTATCTGGCTGACATCCGCAGCGCCGAGGCGGATGTGGAAATCACGGTGCGGGGCGGCGATATTGTCGCCGAGGACGTAGCGGGCGCAAACGCCAACGCCGAGGCGGACAGGTCGGTTGACCCGCGCTGGGCGGCGCTGCTCGATCTGAAGGATCGGCTGCAAGCTTCGGACGAAGGCTAGCGCAGATAGCGCGGAAAAGGCTAGGAACCCGCCGGTCAGCGGGCGCGGCAGACAGATTTGCAAATTTCTCGCGCAAACACCTTGCGCAAAAACACGAACAGTTGCGAATTTCAGGAAAGTTTGAGGGAACAAAATGGGTCCATTACCGAAGAGAAAAATCAGCAAGGGTCGCCGAGACCGACGCCGCGCGCATGATGCCATCGGCGCCCCTACCCTGGTAGCGTGTCAGAACTGCCGGGAAAAGAAGCTGCCCCACCGTGTTTGCCCGAACTGCGGCTACTACAACGGGCGGCAGATTGTGGACGTGGGCAAAGAAGCGTGAGCTTCCGGCTGAGCGGCAAATGAGGGGATTTGGGGCACAGCGCCAAATCCCCTTTTTGCTTGCCCTCGTTCCGTGTAGGATACCAGTGTAGAACGCCTTCGAGGAAGCGGTAAGCTCACTCGACGGCAGATCCGGTAATGACACGCCCCTCTCCAATCCCACCCTGCCAGGTCGAAATCTCCTATGCCCAATACCCATCTGACTGACTATGCCTCCTCGATCGCCTATCTCTTTCCGGGACAGGGGAGCCAGGCCGTCGGCATGGGGCGCAGCCTGGCGGACGCATCGCCCGCCGCGCGCGCCGTCTTTGAAGAAGCCGACGACACGCTCGGCTTTGCCCTCAGCCGCCTTTGCTTTGAAGGCCCGGAAGAGACGTTGACCGACACGATCAACACGCAGCCGGCGCTGATGGCGACAAGCATCGCCGCGCTGGCCGCGCTCGAAGAGGCGCTGATCGCAGGCGATCACACGCCGCCGGGCGCGGTGACAGCCGCGGTGACAAACGTGTTCGTCGCCGGGCACAGCATGGGCGAATACACGGCGCTGGTCGCCGCGGGCGCGCTGAGCTTCGCCGACGGGCTGCACCTGGTGCGCGAGCGCGGACGTCTGATGAAAGAGGCCGGCGCCCAAACGCCCGGCATGATGGCGGCGATCCTCGGCTTGGACGGCGAGCAGGTGGCGGCGGTCTGCGCCGAGGTCTCGGCCCACGGCGGCATCGTACAGGTGGCGAACGACAACTGCCCCGGGCAAATTGTGATTTCGGGCTACAAGCCGGGCATGGAAGCCGCCATGGCCACGCTGCAAGCCGCCGGCGCGCGCAAGGTGGCTCCGCTGGCGGTGAGCATCGCCGCGCACAGCCCGCTGATGCAGCCCGCCGCGCAGCAACTGCGCGCTGCCATCGACGCCGCGCCCATCACCGCGCCGCGCGTGCCCGTCTTGGCCAACACCAGCGCCGAGGCCATCACCACCGCCGACGCGATTCGGGCCGAGTTGGCCGCGCAGCTGACCGGCGGCGTGAAGTGGACGGCCTCCATGCAGGCCGCGCTGGCTGCCGGCGTGACAGACTTCGTCGAGATCGGCCCGGGCGAAGTCCTGTCGGGGCTGCTCAAGCGTATCGACCGCCAGACCGGACGCCACACCGTCCACGATGCCGACTCCCTGCGCGACTTCGTCGCCTGGCTGGGCGCGCGCCACGCGCCGGCGGCCTAACCGTGCCCTTTGCGGTTTTCAGCGGTTTTTAGTTGTTCCGCCCCCAATATGAACTACATCCGACAGGCGGGCGCTATTCGCTATTTGGCGGCGGAACCACTATAATGTGCCCAGCAAGGAGCTAGGAACCCGTATGGATCTGTCCGGCAAGACAGCACTGGTAACCGGGAGCAGCAGCGGCATCGGCGCCGCCATCGCCAAGGAATTGGCGGGGGCAGGGGCCAACGTCGCGGTACACTATCGCGGTAACGCCGACGGCGCCGCGGCGGTGGCGGACGCGATCCGCGCAGCAGGCGGAAGCGCCGAGATCTTCCAGGCGGATGTGAGCGACGTCGCCCAGGCCGCGCAGATGGTCAAGCAAGTCCAGGAAAGCCTGGGCGGGCTGGACATCCTGGTCAACAATGCCGGCGCCACGCGTGACACCCTGCTGATGACTATGTCCGAAGAAGCCTGGGACACGGTCATCGCCACCAACCTGAAAAGCGTCTATGCCGTCTCGCGCCCCGCCGTGCGCGCCATGTTGCGCAAACGCTGGGGCCGCATCATCAACATCACCAGCGTGGTGGGCTTGACCGGGCAGGCCGGGCAAACCAACTATGCGGCGAGCAAAGCCGGCATCATCGGCTTCACCAAGAGCCTAGCGCGCGAAGTCGCCGGGCGCAACATCACGGTGAACGCGATCGCGCCCGGCTTCATTCCCACGGCGCTGACCGACCTGCTCAACGAAGAACAGCGCGCCGAGATCATCCGCAGCACACCCCTGGGCCGCATGGGCACGCCGGAAGAAGTGGCGTGGACGGTCGCCTTTTTGGCCGATGAACGCTCCGGCTTCATCACGGGGCAGGTGATCACGGTTGACGGTGGTTTGGTAATGATGTAGGATGCCGGTTGCGCACGGGCGCCGGCTGGCGAACATCTACTCGGAATCCTCTTTTGCATGGCAAGACAGTCAAACCGTGGATTGACAACAGAAAACCCAACCGGCGAAACCGACTCCGAGCTTTCGGACGAAATGGGCTGGGAGGAGCCGGGCGAAAGCGCAGCGGAGGCGGATCATCATGGCCGCATCCATCAGCGCCGGCGCGCCCGTCGCCTCGCCGTCCAGGCGCTGTTTGAAATCGACAGCGCGGGCCATGCGCCCGGCTTTGTCGTGGACGAGCGGCTGTCGTACACCTATCCGGGGGAACACGGCGCCGAGTATCTGCGTTGGCTGGTGAGCGGCGTGGTACGCAACCGCCCGCGGCTGGACGCGTGGATCGTCAAGTATGCGCCGGAGTGGCCCGTGGATCAACTGGCGATTGTCGACCGCAACATCCTGCGCCTCGCCCTCTTCGAGCTAGGCAGCCAGGACTCCGATACGCCCTCCAAGGTTGTGATCAACGAAGCAGTTGAGTTGGCCAAACTTTTCGGCAGCGACAGCAGCGCGCGTTTCGTCAACGGCGTTTTAGGCTCTGCGCTCGAAGAGGCAGGCAGAAAAGTATTCTGAGTGAGTCATGGATAGCTTCTTTGGCATTGGCATGATGGAGTTGTTCTTCATCGCCTTGATCGCGCTGATTGTATTGGGGCCGGAACGCATGCCCGGCGCCATCCGCGAGGTGATGAAGACAATTCGCTATGTACGCAACCTATCGAATGAGCTAACCTCGCAGTTTAGCGAAGAGTTCAAGGACCTCGACGATCTGAACCCCAACAAGATCATGAAAGAGATCGTGGGGGATTTGGACGAGGACGACGCGGCCAAGAAGCCCGCCGCGGCGGCGAAGCCCGCGCCCAAACCGGCGCCCAAGCCTGCGACGCCTAAGCCCGCCGCCAAGCCCGCGCCCAGCCCGGCGACGGCGGCGCGCGGCCCCAACGCCGCGGTCAAGCCTGTGCCCAAGCCGGAAACGGAACCGGCTGTCACCGCGGCAGCGACAAGCGCGGACAGCGAAGATTCGCCGCCCGAAAACGTGATCCTGCCGCCGCAAGCGCCTGCCGAGGAGACATCCCCGCCCGCAGCCCAAGCCGCAGCTACTCCAGTTGAAGCTATTCCAGTCGAGGCCGTCAGCGCTGAATCACCCGAAATCGAAACGGTCGAAATCGAGTCGGTCGAAACCCAGACGGGCGAAATTGAGATAGTCGCAACCGAGACAACTCAAGCCGAAGCGCCTGCCGTCGCCACAGCCCCCGTCGAACCCGCGCTGGAGGAAGCCGCCGGGCCGAACGCCTCTGCTCTAGACGCCGCGCGCCAGGAGCCTGTCGGCGCCGAGCCGGATGCCGCAAGCTCGCCCCCAGCCGCCTCAAGCGCCGTAGCGAACACAGAGCGCGCCACGCTTGACGAGGCCGCGGCCTTGGAAGCCGCCTCCCTGGAACTGGAGCCGGAAGCTGCAGCCCGCCGCGCGGCCCTCAGCACGAACGGCAAAAGCGCCGCGCCGGACGGTGAAGAATGAGCCAACAAGCCTCCTCCGCAGGTCCCCTCAAGCCCGTCGATCCCATCGAGGCCAGCAGCATGACCTTGATGGATCACCTCAAGGAACTGCGCGTGCGCCTGATGTGGGTGGGCGGCGCGCTGATCGTCGGCACGCTGGTGTCTATGATTTTTACGTGGGACATTGTGGGGATCATCAACCGCCCGCTCGCCGGCGAAATCCCGCAGGTGATCGGCCCGACCGACGCGCTTTCCGTCTTCTTCAAAGTGGCGCTGGCGTCGGGCGCGGCCGTTGCCATGCCGATAATCATGTACCAATTGATCGCCTTTGTGGCCCCGGGCCTCTATCCGCACGAACGGCGCAACCTGCTGATCATCTTGCCCGGCATCATGATCCTGTTTGTCACGGGCATTGTCTTCGCCTACTTCATCATGCTGCCCCCCGCCATCAGCTTTCTGCAAAACTTTGGCGGCGCCCAGTTGCGCACCGACTGGACCGCGCCGCTCTATATCGGTTTCGTCACACGCGTGACCTTCTGGATCGGCGTTGCCTTCCAGATGCCGCTGGTCATCGCCTTTTTGGCGCGCGCCGGCATCGTCAGCGGCTCTACGCTGCTGCGCTTCTGGCGCCACGCCATTGTGGTCGTGGCGATTGCCGCGGCCATCATCACGCCGACAATTGACCCGGTGAACATGGCGATCGTCATGGCGCCGCTGATCGGTCTCTATTTCCTCAGCGTGGGCGTCGCCTACCTCGTCTACAAGCCGCGAGTGCCGCGCGACTTCTCGGTGGAGCCGTTCATCCCGCCGGATGAGGATAAGTAGGCCGTAAGCAACTAGACCCAACGCCTAGACGGGCCTAGCCGGGGAGCGCAGCATGGGCGACCGCCTGGACCTGATAGCCCGCAAGCAAGACGTGCGCAGCCGCATCG
>JBBSBO010000202.1:0-5569 GCA_038251215.1 Caldilineales bacterium | reverse complement strand
GTTGCGGCGCCGGGGGGTTGGGCCCGGTTGGGGGGGGGCGGGGGACCGTGGGTGGGGCGCGGGGTTGGGGTTTTTCGGGCGGCACCCGGGCCTCAACTCCCCTAGCCACGCTTAGAGACTAGCGGTCAAAGTAGTAGTGGCTCGGGTCTTGGGTGCCCGGGGCCATGATGATCCAGTCGGAGACGAAGCTGGCGTCTTCGATCACGTTCTTGAAATCATTCTTGACCACGACGACTGCCGGCGACTGGCCGACCGTGCCGATGGCCCAGAGGTTCTCGGTGGCCATGCGCACTAGCTGCTTGCCGAGGTCGAGCTGTTCCTCGGGGTCGATGCTGGCGCGGTATTGGTCGTAGAGATCCATGGCCGCCTTGAAGTCAGCGGTCGGTTCTTCGCCGAGTTCGCCGCCGGATTTGTACCAGGTGCCGAAGGACGGGGCCATCCACGAGCGCTCGTCAAAGGGGAACTGGTAGATGGGGTCGACCATGGGCACGAGGCCGCGGTCGGTGCCCCAGGTGGCGATCATGACTTCGTTGGACGTGGCGCGCGGCCAGTAGATGTCGCGCGTCATGGTCTTGAGGGTCGTCTTGAGGCCGACCTGGTTCCAGGACTCGACGGCCAACTCGGCGATGTCGAGCGTGTTGCCGGAGGCATAGCTTTCGACGATCAGCTCAATCGGCGTGCCGTCGGCGAAGGTGCGCATGCCGTCGGCGCCGATGGGCAGGCCGATCTCGTCGAGCTTGGCCTTGGCGGCTTCGGGGTCGTAGTTGCCATAGATATTGGCGATGTCTTCCTGGTAGTAGGGCGACGCGTCGATCACGGTAATTGTCTGCGCGGTGCCCTGGTCCAGGAAGGCGACGCTGTTCATGAGGCCGCGGTCCATAGCCTCCGAGAGGGCAATGCGGAAGTTCAGGTTCTGCATCAGCTCGCGGTATTGCGGGTCGGAATAGCTTTGATTGGGGAAGAAGGTCATGTGCGAGGCGTTGGCGGTGGACCATAGGCCGATGTGGTAATCACCTTTTTCCTCATTTTCCCGGAAGACAGTGATCTTGTTGAAGTCCATGCCGCGGTCCTGCATATCGATGTCGCCGGCGATGCCCATGAGGTTGATGGCCTCGTTGTCGGCGACGAGTTCAAAGCGGATGTAATCGATATACGGGAGCTGGTTGCCTTCGACATCTACCTTCCAGTAGTAGGGGTTGCGTTCGGCGATCATGTAGGTGGCGCCGGCTTCAAATTCGGAGATGCGCCAGGGCGTCATCACCGGACGTTCGGTGTTATAGTCGAAGGCTTTGTCTTCGAAGGCGGCGTAGTCGGTGACGGCGCTGTTGTACTTGGGCAGGAACTGCTCCAGGTAGTGGCGCGGGGCGAAGAAGCCGAAACGCTCGAAGCCGAGCGGCCACTGGTTGCCGTGGAAGGCAAGGCCAACGGTTTCCGCCAGGCCATTCGGCCCGGCGAACTTGAGATTGACGGTCAGGTCATCGACGGCTTCGACCTCCATCGGCTTGCCCTGGACAATCCACTCGGAGTGGATGGCCGGTGTGATGTTGGGGTCGTTCTCGATGTCTTCCCACCAGAAGGTGATGTCGGCGGTGGTGAACGGTTCGCCGTCGGACCATTTGAGGCCCTCACGCAGGACGAGCGTCAACTCCGTGCCGTCTTCGGACCACGACCATTCCTTGGCGAGGCCGGGCTGCACGTCGTCTTTGGGGTCGCGCGGCCAGCGCAGCACGGGTTCGTAGACCAGACGTCCGAAGGCGTGGAAGTCCTTGATGCCGGTGAAGGCACGGCGCCAGGTGCCGCCGTACTTGCCCACGGAGTCGACCGGTTGGACGACCAGAGGCTCTTTGGGCAAGCGCTCCTCCACGGGCGGAAGCTCGCCGGCGGCAACTTTTTCGGCCAGCATGGGCGCTTCTTTGCCCGGGGCGACGGCTGCGGCGTCGGCGGCAGGGACTTCAGCAGCAGGGGCGGCGGCCTCCGCGGCGGGGGCCGCTTCTTCTGCGGGCGCTTCGGTAGCGGCAGGGGGCAGTTCCGGCCGCGCCGCACATGCGGCCAAGAGGAGCGAGAAGAGGGCGACTGCGACTAAAAGGAACCACCAAGATCGACGAGATCGCATAACGGGGTACACTCCTTCCTCTATCAAATGATTGGTCAATTGGTTGGTGACGCGAGAACTGCTAATCGACTAGGGCGCGGGTGTTGGAAATGCCGATTGCGAGACGGTAGTCGAATGACACCAAATAATGACGCCGAAGGATGCCAATGAAGATGGAAAAAGTTGGAACGCGAATGAGCGGCGCATTGGGCGCAGGATATTCAATTGGGAGAATAGCATGTGGGAAAACGCCGCTATCGATCGCGGCAAACACAGAATAGCCGAAAGTGGACATAGCTGTCAAATGCGAAAAAACGGCGCTTCAGTATCCTGGGAGTCCACTTTGGCGCAGGGTCGGGGGAACGCTATAATGATGCCACGGCAAAGCCGTCTGCTGCGGTAACAGCGACAGCGAAATGGCATTGCCGGTGTCCCCAGTTCACAATGTTCACAATATAGATGCGTGACGTCAGCCGCGCAGCCCAAACTATTCCGATCTCAGGAGGCGTCTCATGGCATTCGGCCCGAACTCAACCGTGCGCGAACTGATGGAAAACGAGGAGGCTCGTGCCGTGTTCGAGCGACACATCCCGGGCATTTCGCAGCACCCGCAACTGTCGCAGGCATGGTATATGACCTTGCGGGAGGTCTCGTACTATCCTGAGTCCGGCATGTCGCGCGCGGTGTTTGACGCGATCGTGGCCGATTTGGCGAACATCGAGGCCTAGAGGCCGGCTGAAGTCTCGGCGCCTCGGCTTCTCGGAAAAATCGGATAGCGGCGCGTGCATGGCGGGAGCAGATTGCCGCCATGCAATTGTTTACCCTGTATCCGAGTGGGCGGTTGGGCCTCAGGCGCAAGCCTTGCGGCGTCTACTGCATCATGTTTGCTGTATGATGATCTATTGAGCTGCTGAAGCCGGCTCTTTCAGGAAATCATTGGAGAGTGGAGGAGAGGATGGAAGAGTCTTGTTTGGCTGCGTATGATCTGCGCTGCGAGTATGCGGAGAATCCGCTGGGCATTGATGTGGAGTGGCCGCGACTTAGCTGGAAGATGCAGGATCCGCCGCGCGGGGCCGCGCAGTCCGCATATCAAGTGCGCGTGGCGAGTACATTGCGCGGTCTACAAGCGGAGGGCAATGTCTCCGATGTGTTGTGGGACAGCGGCCGTGTCGAATCTGACGCTTCGACGCACATTGTCTACGGGGGACTGGCGCTGGATTCGGCCAAACGATACTGGTGGCAGGTACAGATTTGGGACGCGGGCGGTCAGCCGTCGGAGTGGAGCAGCGTAGCATGGTGGGAGATGGGGCTGTTGGAGGAGAAGGACTGGCAGGCGCAGTGGATTGCGCCGCCGCCGGACCAGGACTTGAGTCGCGCCCAGCCTTGTCCCATGTTGCGCCGGTCGTTTGTCGTGGATGGGGAGGTCAGCGAGGCGCGACTGTACGTATCGGCGCTGGGCCTGTATGAGTGCGAACTGAACGGCGCGCGTGTAGGCGATCAAGTGCTGACGCCGGGCTGGACGAGCTACGATTGCCGACTGCAATACCAGGCCTATGATGTGACGGCGGCGCTGCAAGAGGGGAAAAATGCCGCGGGCGTGACGCTGGCGGATGGCTGGCTTCGGGGGCATTTGGGCTTTCGCGGCAGCCGCAACCTGTATGGCGATAGCCTGGGGCTGATCTGGCAGTTGCGCATTGAGTACGTCGACGGTCGCGTGGAGTATGTAATCAGCGACGAAAACTGGCGCGCGGCGACGGGTCCATTGCTGGCGGCGGACATTTATAACGGCGAAACGTACGATGCGCGCCTGGAACGTTCAGGCTGGTCGGAGGCAGGGTATGATGCCGGCGGTTGGGCGAGCGTGCGTCTGCTGTCGCCTGTTGCGGGCAAGCTGACGGCGCCGGCTGGGCCGCCTGTGCGCAAGATCCAGGAGATGCGCGCCCTATCCATCTTTCAGACGCCCGCGGGCGAGATGGTGGTCGACTTTGGGCAGAACATGGTGGGCTGGCTGAGGCTGCGCGTGCAAGGGGATGCGGGGCAGACCGTGACGCTGCGCTTCGCCGAGGTGTTGGATGCCGACGGCAACTTCTATACGGAGAATCTGCGCAGCGCGGCGGCGACAGATTGCTATACGCTGAAGGGCGGCGGGGAAGAGGTATACGAGCCGCGCTTCACCTTCCACGGCTTCCGCTACGCGGCAATTGATGGCTATCCCGGCGAGTTGACGCCCGCCATGGTGACGGGGGTTGTGGTGCATTCGGATATGCGCGTGACCGGGCGTTTTGAGTGTTCGGAGCCGCTGGTCAACCAGTTGTATAGGAACATCGTGTGGGGGCAGAAGGGGAATTTCGTGGACGTGCCCACCGACTGTCCGCAGCGCGATGAGCGCTTGGGCTGGACAGGCGATGCGCAGGTGTTCGTGCGTACGGCCGCGTTTAACATGGATGTAGCCGGCTTCTTCACCAAATGGCTGCGCGACCTGGCGTGCGACCAAACGGAGGAGGGGAGCGTGCCCTTTGTCGTGCCCGATGCCTTGGGCCAGGAGCACACGCCTGGGTCGGACTTCATCGGCCTCAGCCCTTCGGGGTCGGCGGCATGGGGCGACGCGGCGGTGATTTGTCCGTGGACGCTCTATCTCAGCTATGGCGACCGGCGCATCCTGGAAGAGCAGTATGCAAGCATGGCCGGTTGGGTTTCGTTTATAGAAAGCAAGGCGGGCGCAAAGCGCCTGTGGGATAGCGGTTTTCACTTTGGCGATTGGCTGGCGATCTTTCCGGAAGCGGAACCGTTGATCCCCGCGCCGAAGACGTCGAACGCGCTGATCGCCACAGCTTTCTTTGCCTATTCGACTCAGCTCATGGCGCAGACGGCCGCGGCGCTGGGCAAGGAGGCGGATGCGCAGCGTTATCACCAGCTGTTTGGCGAGATCAGCGCGGCGTTTTGCGCCGAGTTCGTGACGCCGAACGGACGCATCGACGGCGACACGCAGACGGCGTACGTGTTGGCGCTGATGTTCGATCTGCTGCCCGAGGATCAGCGTCCGCGGGCGTTGGCGCGGTTGGTGCGCGATATCGAAGAGCGCGGCTACCATCTGACGACCGGCTTTGTCGGCGCGCCATACCTGTGTCACGTGTTGAGCCGCTTCGGTCGCGGGGACGTGGCCTATGATCTGTTGAATCAGAAGACCTTTCCCTCGTGGCTCTACCCGGTTCGCCAGGGCGCGACCACGATCTGGGAACGGTGGGACGGCATCCGGCCCGACGGGACGTTCCAGGACGTGGCCATGAACTCCTTTAACCATTACGCCTATGGCTCGATCGGCGAGTGGATGGTGCGGGTGATGGCAGGGCTGGATGTGGACGCGCAGGAGCCGGGCTACCGCCACGTGATCGTGCGCCCGCAGCCGGGCGGCGGCTTTACGTGGGCCTCGGCGACCTTGGAGACGATGTACGGCACGACGTCGGCGGGGTGGCGGCT
>JBBSBO010000201.1:0-5572 GCA_038251215.1 Caldilineales bacterium | reverse complement strand
GCGTTTCCGCCCCAGCGAGCGCGAGCGTCTGCACAACTTCTTGCGCCGGCAGGCGGTGGAGGGCAGGCAGGGCTTCATCGTCTATCCGCTGGTGGAGGAGAGCGAGAAGCTGGACGCGGGCGCGGCCGTGGCGGAGTTCGAGCGCCTGCAAGCCGAGGTCTACCCCGATCTGCGGCTGGCGCTGTTGCACGGGCGCATGAGCGGGCAAGAGAAGGACGAAGTCATGACGCGCTTCGTTGCGGGTGACTTCGACATCCTTGTCAGCACGACGGTGATCGAGGTGGGCATCGACGTGCCCAACGCCACGGTGATGATTGTGGAGGACGCCGAGCGTTTCGGCCTGGCGCAGTTGCACCAACTGCGCGGGCGCGTGGGGCGCGGGGGGCACGCCTCCTACTGCGCGTTGGTGAGCGATGCCGAAGGTAATGAGGCGGAGGCGCGCCTGCGCGTGCTGGAGGAGACGAACAACGGCTTTGTGCTGGCGGAGAAGGACCTGGAGCTGCGCGGCCCCGGCGACTTCCTGGGCACGCGCCAGAGCGGGTTGCCCGAATTCCGCGTGGCACACTTGGGCGATGTGCAGACGTTGGTGACGGCGCGCGAGGCCGCCCAGGCGCTCTTTGCGCAGGACCCTGAACTGGCGGACTTTCCGGAGTTGGCGCGCCAGGTGCAGCGCTTCTGGCGCGGCGAGGGCGATGTAAACTGACGCGCACCCATTGCAAAACAAGAGCGGCCCCTGCACAAGTGTCTGGTGCAGGGGCCGCTCTTTATTTAGGGGCGTGTTTCCGCCGTGTGCTCCCGCGGACTAGCGTTGTTCCAGCGGCACATAGTCGCGCTGCCCGGCGCCGAGGTAGATCTGGCGCGGGCGGGCGATGCGCTGCTCCGGGTCCATCACCATTTCGCGCCACTGCGCCAGCCAGCCGGGCGCGCGCCCCAGCGCAAAGAGGACGGTGAACATGTCCACCGGGAAGCCCATCGCCTGGTAGATGATGCCGCTGTAGAAGTCGACGTTGGGATAGAGTTTGCGCTTGACGAAGTATTCGTCGTTGAGCGCCACTTCTTCCAGCGCCAGGGCGATATCGAGCAGCGGGTTGCTGCCCGTCACCTCAAAGACATCGTAGGCGATCTTCTTGATGATGGTTGCGCGCGGGTCATAGTTCTTGTAGACGCGATGGCCGAAGCCCATCAGTCGGAACTCGCCTTTTTTAACGCGATCGACATAGTCGGGCACATTCTTGACGTCGCCGATTTGGTTGAGCGAGGCGAGCACGGCCTCGTTGGCGCCGCCGTGCAGCGGGCCGAAGAGCGCCGCCGCCGCGCCGGACATGGAGCTGTACGGGTCAGACAGGGAAGATCCGATGTTGCGCATGACCGCGGTCGAACAGTTTTGTTCGTGGTCGGCATGCAGAATGAAGAGGGTGTCCAGCGCCTTCGCCAGCACGGGGTTGACCTCGTAGTGCGACTGTTTCATATAGTCGAGCATGTAGAGCAGGTTGGCGGCATAGCCGAGGTCGTTGTTGGGATAGTTGTACGGGCGACCGATGCGATGGCGGTAGGCAAAGGCGGCAACCGTGGGCAGCTTGCCCAGGATGCGCAGGATTTGCTTGTTCTGCACCGCCGGGTTGGTGACGTCCTTCAGTTCGGCGTAAAAAGTTGACATAATGGACAGCGCGCCGATGATCATGCTCATGGGGTGTGCGTTGTAGCGGAAGGCTTCCAGCATGCGCGCCAAGTTCTCGTGGATGAAGGTATGGTGCAGGACGTCATATTCCCACTTGGCGCCGACTTGCGGCGAAGGCAGTTCGCCGTAGATCAGCAAATGGGCCACCTCGAGGAAATTGCTGTGTTCGGCAAGTTGCTCGATGGGGTAGCCGCGATAGAGGAGGATGCCCTTGTCGCCGTCGATATAGGTGATGGCGCTCTTGCAGGAGGCGGTGTTGGTGTAGCCGGGGTCGTAGGTCATCAGGCCGAAATCATCGTCGTTGGCTTTGATCTGGCGCAAGGCGATGGCGGGGATGGTCTCGTGTTCGATGGGGATCTCGTAGGATTTGCCGGTACGGTTGTCGGTGATGGTCAGCGTATCTGTACTCATGAGGCATGCTCCTGGGGTTGTGCGTGTCGGTTGCCGCTTCTGCCGCGTTTGCCTGCGCTGCGGGCCAGGTTTTGTGGTTGGCTACGGAAATGCCAAGAATGGGGCAACGCAACGGCTCTGCGTTGCCCCGTCGATTTAGATGCGTAGCATTATGCAACGGGTCGAATGGAAGATCAAACGCCGCGATTTTGCCCTGCTTTAGGGCGCGTCTCCGACGTCCGGGCCGGCATCCGGCTGCGGGTCCTGTTCCGAATCCGACTGCGAGACCGCGTGCGCGGCCGCGGCGGTGTACCAGTAGTCGGCGTAGCGGCCTGCCAGTTGCAGGGGGAGGCGAGCCTGGAGGTGCGCGCCCTGGGCCAGGTGTTCGATGCTTTCGACAAAGCCGTGGCTATGCGCCAGGGCGACGAGGTCGCCGCGGTCGTAGGGGATAAGGACATCGATGGGGGCCATTTGGCGGTAGAGCACGGTATCGATGCGCTGTAGGAGCTGGTCCAGCCCTTCACCGCGCTTGGCGCTGATGGCGACGGCGTTGGGGTAGTTGTGCAAGGCGGCGCGCAGGCTCTCCTCGGTCTCCGGGTCGCGGCGGTCGAGCCTGTCCACCTTGTTGAGGGCGGTGATGACGGGCTTGTCGCCTGCGTCCAGTTCTTCGAGCACTTCCTCCACGGCGGCGACTTGCTCATCTACGTTGGGATGCGAGGCGTCGACCACATGGATGAGGAGGTCGGCCTGGGTGACTTCTTCGAGCGTGGCGCGGAAGGCTGCGATCAGTTCGGTGGGCAGCTTCTGGATGAAGCCGACCGTATCGGTTAAGAGGACGCCATGCCCGCTGGGCAACTCGGCGCGACGCGTGGTGGGGTCGAGGGTGGCGAAGAGTTGGTTCTCGGCGCGCACGCCGGCGTTGGTGAGCGTGTTGAGCAGGGTGCTTTTGCCGGCGTTGGTGTAGCCGACCAGGGCCAACACCGGGATGGCGGACTCGCGACGCTGGCGGCGGTGTTGGTCGCGCTGCTGCTTGATCTCGGCGAGTTGGCGCTTGAGCATGGCGATGCGCCGTCCGATCTCGCGGCGGTCGACTTCCAGCTGGGTTTCGCCGGGACCGCGCACGCCCACGCCGCCGCCTGCGCCGCCGGCGCGCCCACCCGCCTGGCGCGCCAGGTGCGTCCAGGCGCGGGTCAGGCGGGGCAGGCGATACTCGTACTGGGCCAGTTCCACCTGGACGGCGCCCTCGCGCGTGTGCGCGTGGCGGGCGAAGATGTCGAGGATCAGCGCGGTGCGGTCGAGCACCTTGATCTCTTCGCCCAGCACTTTTTCCAGCTCGCGCTGCTGGCGCGGGGACAGCTCTTCGTCGAAGATGACGAGATTGGCGCCGAGTTCCAGCACGAGCATGTGCAGTTCTTCCAACTTGCCGCTGCCGATGAAGGTGGCGGGGTTGGGTGTGTCCACGCGCTGGGTGAGGCTGCCTAGCACCTCCACGCTCGCGGTGGAGGCCAACATCGCCAGTTCGGAAAGCGAATCTTCGAGCGAAAGCAGGCCGGGGTGGGCCATCCACTCCACGCCCACCAGCACGGCGCGTTCGAGCGGCTGGTTGGTGGAGAGCAGGCCGCCTTCATCTCGCCCAAGCGAGGCCGCGTCGCGCGCCGCAGGTTGGGACGAGACGCTGTTGGGGGTTGTATCGGGTTCGTAGGCTGTAGGTTTGGGCATTGTCACCTTTATGAGTTGCTTGAGAGAATGCTTCCGAAAACAATGTAGAGCCGGTGCGACTAAGGGTTTGATTGGGCGGCTTGCAGGTCGGCGGATGCCACCCAGCCCGCCAACGGGCGGTCGACACGCCGCCATTGTCCGTCGACGGTGGCGGCGACAGTTATCACTTCGGCGCCGATTTCGAGTGAGCCGGCGACAGCGCTTACCATGTCCGGCGCGACCAGTACGGGCGTGGGGCTGGTGAGGGCGGTCATCGCTTCGAGGCCCACGCGTACTGTCACGGAGGCGTTGTCCGGTTCCAAGAAATTGAGATAGTCGTTATTGACCCAGCCCGCCACGGGCTGGGAAATCTGTGACCATTCGGCGTCGGACGAAAAAGCCGTTACGCGCACGACCTCGTCGGTTTCCAGCATGATCATCGGATCGTCGTCCAGCGAAGGGCCGCTGCGCACGATCAGGGGGCCTTCGCCCACCCAGGCCATGCGCGGCAGCGAATAAACGCGCTGCACCTGTTCGGCGGGCGTGGTGCGCACGGCCATCAGCCAGTTCTGCGGATCGGCGAGCAGGCGCATCGGCTCACCCAAGGCAGCGACGCCGCCGGTCGCCAGCCACAGCAACAAGACGCCCGCCCCCACGCCCGCTACCCACAGATACGCCCGCGTCCTGGGGTCGATGCCGCCCGCGTGTTTGTGACCGCGCGTCACGGCGGCATCCGCTATGTCCGTCGCTTGGCTGTTTGGCGACGTATACGCAGTTGCGTTCGATGCGGCGTTCGACGTGGCGCTCGGCGCGTTGGTCAACGCTGTGCCCGATTCTACACCAGAAGGGTCGGATTGTCGCCCCGCGCTGACCGACTGCCGCGGCTGTTGCTTGGCGGAGAGTGAAAAAGGGCGCGGACTGGCGGGCGGTTGGGTGAGGCTGAGCGCCTCGGCCCAGGTTTCGACGGCCCAGTCGGCGGCGTCGGCGGCAAGGGCGAGCTTGTCCTGCAGCCGGCGCGAGAGGCGCGACCACACCGCCGCGTGCGGCATCCACGCGGGCGCGGCGAGCAGCTCCGCCGGCACGTTTTGACGTTGGGCATTGACGAGGACGAATATCTCGCGGCGATATTCGCCGCACAGATCGTTGAGCAGCGCCTCGGTGCGCCGGGGGTCTTGCGCCAACTCGACGCCATAGCGCTCGATCAGTTGCTGGAGGACGCGCCGCGGTTCGCTCTTCATCATGCGCTCATCGTGCGCTTACCATGCGCGAGGAGTCGCCCGACGGTTGGCGTTAGCCCTGGGCGGCGTCAAAAGCGCACCTCGCCTTCGCCGGAGCCGAACTGGATGCGCGTGCCCGCGGCCAGCGTGAGGCTGCGGCCGGGGTCTACGCTGCGCATTTCGCCGGACGCGGTGACGGCGGTCCAAGGCTCGGCGCTGACGTTCTTTAAGCCCCAGATGCGCGGGGCCTGCGGGTGACGGCTGACCTCGGCGACGGGCTGATCGAAGTCATAGGCGCGGTTGAGGTCCGTGTGATGGGGGAAGAGGGCCGTGTCGTGATTGAGGACAACGACGGCGGGCGGCGTGTTGGCCGTGGGCGCGTAGGCGATGCGAATGCGCAGCGGCGGGCGCAGCGGGGCATGGCAGGACCAGCAGGGTTGTCCGTGCAGGGTCTGGTCCGGGCCGGCGTGCAGCGCGGCGGTGTCGTAGAAGCATTCTGCGCCGCACTGCGGGCAGTAGAAGATGGCGTCGCGCAGGCGGATCATGGCCGCGCGCCATTCGCTTTCGCGCACGCGGCCTTGTTGGCTGT
>JBBSBO010000200.1:0-5598 GCA_038251215.1 Caldilineales bacterium | reverse complement strand
TTCACGGCGATACTGGCTGGGCTATTCGTCGTCAGCGGGCATATGGCCTGGAGTTTTGCGCTTGTGCTGCTGGCCTTCGTTTTGCTTCGCTGGCAGGCATTGCGACGGACTGCCCTGTTCACTCGCCGGACGGGGCTGTGGGCCGGCGTGAGCGCGCTGGCGGGGGCCACGCTATGGCTGGCGCAAGTCGACGGTCTGGCAGGGGTGAGCGCCGGGCTGTCTATGTGGCTGGACAGTGTTTTGGCGACGGGGATGCCCGTGCAGTTGACCCAACTTGCCGGCGGTTATCCGCTTGGTTGGCCGTTGACGCGGCTGTTGATCGACCAGCCGCTGTTGGCCGTGTTTGGCGTGACCGGCCTGGCGGCGCTTTTTGCGAAAAGCCAGCGCGCATCTTCAGTTGAATCAGCCGGCGAATCGGCTCAAGCGCCTGACCGCCTTTTCTTAGGGCTGTGGCTGGCGTGGGCCATCGCGCTGTGTTTGCTGCCGGGGCGTGGTCCATTTAGCCTGCTCGTGCTGGTGATGCCTCTGTTGATCGGCGCTGCCTATGCATTGGACGGGCTGGCCGCGGGCGCATCGCGGTATGCTAGGCACAAGGAACTGCCGGCCCTCATGCTGACGTTGGCGATACTCTCAGTATCGGGGGCTTTCTGGGGCGTCACCTTGGTCTCAAAGGCTTCGTTTGAGCCGGCGTCGGCCCAGGCCGTGGCGGTGCTCTTCGTGCTTGGGCTTGCCGTACTCGTCCTATATGGGGCCTGGTCCGGCGTACGGCACGCTTTGTGGGCGGGGGCCGTTGCCGCAGGTGTGATCCTGGCGGCTGCTTCGCTGAGCAGCGTGTGGCAACTGAACCACCGCTACAGCTCCGAGCGCCGCGATGGTTTGTTCGTCGCAAACGGCGGCGAGGGCTTGCGGCTTTTGGCGGCCGACATCCATACGATGAGCGCGCAGCGCGCGGGCGACGCCCAGGAAATCGCGCTCTTTGTGGATAGCACGCGGGCGCCGGATCGGGCAACGGACGTGCTGCTGGGGTGGTATCTCCGTGACATGCGGCGTATGACATGGGGCGCGCCCTCCGCGCTCACAGGTAACGGCGCGACATCGCCGGCGCCGCTTGTGATCCAGGCCGAAGTGCGCGACGGCGCGCAGTCCGATGACGACATCGTTCTGGGTAGCGACTTTGGCGACTACATCGGCAGCGACTACGTCGTAGTCACGGCGTGGCTGCCCGCTGATCTAGGCGCGGACAATACGGCGACAGCCGCACCCGCGGCGGGCGTGATCGAGCGACTGCGTGCGGCCTGGACTGCGCAGATTCAGCCGCGCTTACGCTGGGCGTTGTATCGCAAGGGCGGGGCGCCGCCTGCCACAGAGCGTGTTATCCTGTGGGCGCCGCCGGAGGCGCAACCGTGATGAAAGACGCAGGGGGCGGATTGACGCGGGCACTGGGCAATGGGCAGAGAAACAATTCACTTTATCGGTGGCGAGCATAGCAATGGACCAGATGATAGAACAGGGAAGTGCAGAACAGGGCAAAGTCGCGGCTGATCAAGCGCCGGAGCGCGCACGTGAAGAGGCTGCGCCGGGGCGATTCCTGGATAGGCCGCTTCTGGAAGTGGTAAGCCTAAACTGGGAAATTGTGGCGTGGGCGCTGTTGTTGGCGCTGGCGGCGGTGGCGCGCTTCTATGGTCTGGGCCTGCGCGCCATGAGCCATGACGAGAGCTTGCATGCTCTATATTCGTATTATCTGTACGATGCGGGCAATTATGAGCATAACCCCATGATGCACGGTCCGCTGCTGTTCCATGTCAACGCCCTGATGTACTTTTTGTTCGGCGACAGCGACGCCACAGCGCGCTTAGGGCCGGCCTTGGCGGGGATTGGCGTGGTGTGGATGGCCTATCCGTACCGGCGTTACCTCGGCAGGCTGGGGGCGCTGGCCGCGGGCGTGATGCTGACCATCAGCCCGAGCCTGTTGTTTCATAGCCGCTACATCCGCAACGATATCTATATCGCCCTGTTCATCATGGTGTGGGTCTACGGCGCCTTTCGCTATCTGGATGCCGAGCCGGGCCAACGCAAGCGCTGGCTGGCGGTGATGGTCCTGGGCATGGCGCCTGCGTTTGTCACAAAAGAGAATGCATTCATGGCGGGCGCCCTGATCGGCGCGTTTTTTGCAGGACTTGCCTTGTGGCGCTCGATTGGGACGCGCTTTTTTGTGGCGGCGGCGCCTGCGCTCTTTGGCGGCGGCGTCGCTTTTTGGCTGTACGAGATTGGGCAGAAACCGTTTGCATTGGCCGCCGGCGCGGTTGGATTAGTCGCGACTCTGGATCTGCTGATTATATGGCTGCGCGGCGATGGCTGGAGCCGCCTGCGCAGCAGCCGCGGCGCAGGCGATGCGGCAGACCTGGCCGTGGTCATGCTGACCCTGGTGCTGCCCTTTACCGCGCCGATCGGCCATGCACTGCTTGGCTGGGATGCGATGGCGAGCGCCACCAATACGGATATTTTGCGCTCTGCCGCATTGGTGTTGGTGATGACGCTGATCAGTGTGGGCATTGCGTTCTATTGGTTTGCCCTGCGCAAACGCGAGAGTTTCCCCGAAGGATTGCCCTGGAACCAGTGGGCCGGCGCGATGGGGGCCTTTTGGCTGGTGCAGATTCTCTTTTTCACGACCTTCTTGACGAATATCCGCAACGGCTTCGCCAGCGGCGTCGTGGGCAGCCTGGGCTATTGGCTGGCACAGCAGGAGGTGGCGCGCGGGGGCCAGCCTTGGTATTACTACTTGATGCTGAGCGGCCTGTACGAATTCCTTCCCATGTTGTTGGCGCTGGGCGGCATCATTACGATTGTGGCGCGCAGCGCCGACGCAGGCTGGGATCCCGTGGCGCTGCGCGATCTGCCGGAAGATGTCGCCGAGGAGTCGCGGCGTGACCTGGCGCGGGCGGATGTGTTGCTTGCTAACCGCCTCGCGTTCATGGCCTTCGGCGTCTGGTGGGTGGCGGGCAGTTGGGCGGCCTACACCGTTGCGGGCGAGAAGATGCCCTGGCTGCTGACGCATCTGGCGCTGCCGATGTGCATCGTCGGCGGTTGGTGGCTTGCCTGGGTCGGGACGCACATTGACTGGACGACGGCGCGGCGCAGCGGGACGCTATGGCTGGCCGCGTTGACGCCGGCGCTGATTCTGGTGAGCGTAACCCTCGTGCGCGAATCGCCCTTTGGCGGGCGTGATGATGCCGCGACGGCGGCCACGATGCAGTGGATTGTGGCCGCGTTGGCCTTTGTGGCATTGGTCTATCTGGGTGTGCGCTTGGGCCGGCGCGTGGGCCGGCGCAGCGCCGTCGCGCTGTTGGGCATGGGCGGCGTGGTTTTGCTGCTGCTGTTGACGGTGCGCTTCTCCTTTATGTTGAATTACATCAACTTCGACATGGCGACTGAGTATCTGGTGTATGCGCATGGTTCGCCGGACATCAAACGCGCCCTCGGCGAACTGGACACAATCAGTGAGCGCACGGTGGGCGAACACAATGTCGTGGTGGCCTATGACGACGAAAGCTCATGGCCGATGAGCTGGTACATGCGCCAGTATCCCAATGCCCGTTTCTATGGCAACAACCCGACCAGCGATGTGATGACGGCGCCGGTGATTATCGTGGGGCCGGCAAACTATGAAAAGGTGCGCCCGTACGTGGCGCGCGACTACGTGAAGCGCACCTACCGGCGCATCTGGTGGCCGGATCAGGGGTATTTTAACCTGACGTGGGGACGCGTGATCGATACGCTGCGCAACCCGGAAAAACTGAAGCGCCTGGCGGACATCTGGTTCTATCGCCGCTACGCCGATGACACGGACCCGTCGAAGCCGCGTGACTTGATGCAGTGGCCCACGCGCTCGGACTTTGAGATGTACGTGCGGCGCGATATCGCGTCGGAAATATGGGATCTCGGCGTAGTCCCGGTCGAGGTGAGCGAAGGGGGCAGCCAGGCCGTCTTGCTGGAGAAGGAAGTGCCGCTCACGGCGATGGTGATCTATGACGGAGCCTACGATGGACTGCCGTTGGCCAAGCCGCGGGCCGTGGCCGCCGGGCCAAACGGGCGTGTGGCGATCGCGGATTCGGGCAACAATCGCGTTGTCTTGATCGACAACGGACAGTTCACGCGCGCATTTGGCAGCCTGTGCCGGCTGGGAGAGGGCGAGGCCGGCGGCTGTGTGGATGCGGACGGCGCCGGCCCGCAGGAATTGGGCGACGGGCAGTTTAGCGAGCCGTGGGGCATTGCTGTGGACGGCAACGGCGATATTTATGTGGCCGATACGTGGAACGGTCGCATTCAGGTCTTCGACGCCGAGGGTCGCTTCTTGCGCAAGTGGGGCTACTTCAACACCACCAACGGCGAACTGGGCGACCCGTATGCGCTCTTTGGCCCGCGCGGGCTGGCCGTTGATACGGCGGGCAACCTGCTGATCGCCGACACGGGCAACAAGCGCATCGTGCGTTTCAATCCGGCAGGCGAATTCGTGGACCAGGTGGGCGGCGGCGGGGTGATCCTGGGCCGTTTTGAGGAACCGACCGACGTGACCGTGGATCCGGCGACAGGCGCCATCTTTGTGGCAGACAACTGGAACCGGCGCGTGCAAAAGCTGGACGCCAACCTCGCGCCGCTGGCGGAGTGGCCTGTGCCCAGTTGGCAAAGCAAAGATATCTTCCACAAACCGTTTGTCGCCGCGGCGGCGAACGGCGATGTATATATCACCGATCCGGAATCCTATCGCGTGATCGTTCTGGACAGTGCCGGCCAAGTCAAGGCCGCGTTCGGCGATTACGGCAGCGAGGCGGATCGCTTTGGTCTGCCGAACGGCCTAGCCATTGCGGAGGAGGCCGGCGTGTTGCTGGTTGCCGACGCCGACAATAACCGGGTGATGGTGATGCCCTTGCTGCCATAGAGTTGCCCTTCGACCACGCGCCTATGCAATCCGTACCGAACATCCGCAAATTCCTGTTGGGCGCCGGCTTGCTGGGCGCGGCTATTCTCGGCCAAGTCAGCTTGCGCAGCGGCGCCGCCGCGTCGAGTTTGCTCGCCGGTGCGCCGCTGCTCTTGAGCGCGGCCGCGTTCGCCGCGTTGTTGCGCCGACCCCTAGCGCAGCCGCAACCCAGGCTTGCGCCCCCCATGAATTGGCGAGATTGGGACGTGCGCGTCGTGGCGGCGCTCGTCGGGGCTGCCCTGGTCTTGAGCGTGGTCGCCTGGGCGATCCTGGATGTGGCGGCTCCGAGCGCGCGTTTCTGGAACTTGTACGCGGCGGCGCTTGGATTGGCCGTTGCCGCGCCGCTGGTCGCGCTGGTGATGGAGCGGCGACGCGGCAGGCGGGCTGTGGCGTGGCCGTGGCTCGCGGCCCTGGGCGGCATCGTGGCGCTGGCCGCGCTGGTGCGGCTGGTGCATCTCACTGCGTTGCCCTTTGGCCTGTGGTATGACGAAGCGGCGAACGGTCTAGAGGCGCTGCGCGTACTCAACGAGTCGCAGTATCGGCCCGTGTACACGGACGGCGTCAATGCGACGGGGCACTATCTCTTTTTGGTCGCGGCCGCGCTCAAGTGGTTTGGCGTCAAT
>JBBSBO010000199.1:0-5601 GCA_038251215.1 Caldilineales bacterium | reverse complement strand
GCCAAGCCGAAGCGCACGTCGCTCGACCTGCTGCCCGGCGTGGTGACGCGCGCACGCGGGCATCACTATGACGTGCAGATTGAACCGGTCGCGGCAGCGGGGGAAGTCGCCGCCCCCGGCGCAGAGGGCGAGGTGCGTATGTGCGAGGTGCGCGGGCGGCTCTTGCAGGAAAAGGGGCGCGATACGTTGGTGGCGGTGGGCGACCGCGTGTGGGTGCGGCCCGATGGCCCGCGCCGTGGGCTGATCGAGCGCGTGGACGAACGCCACAGCGTGCTCAGCCGGCAGCATCCGGGCGTGTCTATGCCCGCCGAGGACGTGATCCTCGCCAACCCGGATCAGGCGCTGATGGTCTTTTCCGTAGCACAGCCGGAGCCGCACCTGCGCATGTTGGACCGCTTCCTGGTGATGGCTGAGGCCAACGAACTGCCCGCCGTCATCTGCGCCAACAAGATCGATCTGGTCGGGCAGGACGGAGCCATCAAGATCTTCGGGCGCTACGCGGACATCGGCTACCACGTGATTTATGCCAGCGCGCAGACCGGCGCGGGCATCGCCGAGCTGAAGGAATGCTTGACCGATGCGATTACCGTGTTGACGGGGCCGAGCGGCGTGGGCAAGAGCAGCTTGCTTAATGCCGTCCACCCGGCGCTGCGCATCAATGTGGGCGACCTGCGCGAGGTGCTGGACAGGGGCCGCCACACGACGCGGGGGGCGCGCCTGTTTCGGCTGCCGCTGGGGGTGAGCACGTATGTGGCGGACACGCCGGGCATTCGCGAGATGGGGCTGTATGATATTGACCCGCAGAATCTCGGCTTCTACTTCCGCGAGTTTGCGCCCTATATCCACGAGTGCAAGTTCCCCAACTGTACACACGACCACGAGCCGGGCTGCGCGGTTGCCGCGGCGGCGGCGCAGGGCAAGATCCATGCGGAACGTTACGACAGCTATTTGCGCTTGCTGCACGGCGAAGAATAGACCCAACCAAGAGCGGAGTAGGCGGTACACTGATGGATGATTTGCTGGCGAACCTGAACGCGCAACAGCGGCAGGCGGTACAGACGGTGCAAGGGCCGGTGCTCGTGTTGGCCGGGCCAGGCTCGGGCAAGACGCGCGTGTTGACGCGGCGCATCGCCTATTTGATCGACGGGGCCGGGATTGCGCCGTGGAACATCTTGGCGGTCACCTTCACCAACAAGGCGGCGCGCGAGATGCGCGGGCGCGTGGAGCTGATCTTCGAGCAGAAGTTCGGCCCGCCGCTGCCGGGACAGCCGCCGCGACTGGGCGGATTGGCGATCGGCACCTTTCACAGCATCTGCGCGCGCGTGTTGCGCGTGGAGACCGAGGCCGTCGGCTATGCCCGCGACTGGGTGATCTACGACTCGGCGGATCAGCTGGCGCTGATGCGCACACTGCTGCGCGAGATGAACCTGGACGAGAAACGCTACAGCCCGCAGGCGCTGCGCGCGGCCATCAGCAAGCTCAAGAACGAGATGATCGCGCCGGCGGATTATGCGCCGCAGGCGTATTTCGAGGAGATCGTGGGCAGGGTCTATGCGCGCTACCAGGAGGCGCTGCACGCCAACAACGCCATGGACTTCGACGATCTGCTGGCGAAGACCGCCGTGCTGCTGCGCGAGAACCTGGCGCTGCGCACGAAGTATCAGCAGAAGTGGCCCTACGTGCTGGTGGACGAGTTCCAAGACACCAACCTGGTGCAATACGAGATGCTGCGCGCCCTGGTCAACGAGCCGGACGGGCAGCGCAACCTGTTCGTGGTGGGCGATGAGGACCAGTCGATCTACCGCTTCCGCGGGGCCGACTATCGCAACGTGGCGCGTTTTCGGCAGGACTACCCGGAAGCCGCTGTCGTGCTGCTGGAGCAAAACTACCGCAGCACGCAGACGATCCTCGACGCGGCCAACGCGCTGATCGCCAATAACCAGAACCGCACGCCCAAGCGCTTGCACACGGAAAACGGCAAGGGCCTGGACGTCACGCTCTATGAGGCCTACAACGAGAACGAGGAGGCGGGCTACGTCTGCGACGAAATCGAGCGGCTGGTGGCAACACGGGCCTTCGGCTACGGCGACTTCGCGGTGATGTATCGCACCAACGCGCAGAGCCGCGCGCTGGAAGAGGCGATGGTTCTGCGCCAGATGAAGCACAAGCTGGTGGGGGCGACGCGCTTCTATGAGCGCAAGGAAGTGAAGGACGCCCTCGCCTTCCTCAAGCTGGTGCATAACCCCAGCGATACGGTGGCGATGGACCGCATTATCAACCAGCCGCCACGCGGCATCGGCGCCAAGACGTATGGCGCGCTGCGCGACTGGGCGCGCGAAGTGAACATCAGCGCGTTCCAGGCGCTGCAAATTGTACACCATGGCGCGACGCGCTTTGCGCAGATGCATCTGGAGACGTTCTTGCCGCCGGCCGCGCTGGAGCCGCCGGGCCTCGGCAGTCGCGCCGAGACAAAGTTGGCCGATTTCGCGGCGATGTTGGAGAAGTGGATCGCACAGAATAGCAGCGACCGGTACGCTTCGGTCGCCGAGTTGCTGGACGCCATCCTGCACGACTCCGGCTATGTGGACGCGCTGCGCGACGGCACGGAGGACGGCGAAGAGCGCTTCGCCAACCTGCAGGAGCTGCGCGGCGTGGCGGCGCAGTATATGCCGGGGATGGCGGGCATGCCGGAGGATCAGACGCCGCTGGCGCATTTCCTGGAGGAGGTGAGCCTCGTCAGCGAGGTGGACGACTTCGACGCCGAGAGCGGGGCGGTGACGTTGCTCACGCTGCACACAGCCAAGGGGCTGGAGTTCCCCGTTGTCTTTATGGTGGGTCTGGAGGACGGCATTTTGCCGCACAACCGCAGCATCGAGAGCGGCGACGAGGAGGAGATGGACGAGGAGCGGCGGCTGTGCTATGTCGGCATCACGCGCGCCAAGAAGCGGCTGTACCTGGTGCACGCCTTCCAGCGCAGCCTATGGGGTCGCAGCGAGCCGCAGGAGCCAAGCCGTTTCCTGGACGAGATCCCGGCGCAGTTGTTGAGCGGCATGGTCAGCCAACAGAGCCGGCGGCAGAACGCCTACACGCGCATGGTCTCGTGGGACAAGGATGAGGGCTGGAGCCAGGCGACGCCCGGGCGCGGCGCGGGCAGCCGTGCGCGCTCGACGGAGCGCGGCAAGGGTTCCGCCACGGGGCAGGCGGCAAGCACGACCTATTGGTCGCCCGGCAGCGAGGCGCGCCCGCGCGAGACGGCGCGCAAACCGGCTGCAGACGCAGCGCTCCAGTTCAAGCGACGCGACAGCGTGCAACATGCCAAGTTCGGCGTGGGCACGGTGATCGAGAGCAAACTGGTGGAGGGCGAAGAAGAAGTGACGGTCGCCTTCCCCGGCATCGGCATCAAGCGCCTGGCGGCCTCGCTCGCCGGGTTGAAGAAGCTATGAGCGCGGGCGCAGATGGCCCCGTCGGCGCGCCGGTAGACTCGCCGCCGTGGAGCGTTTCCACCAAGGCGATCGTCGTCAGCGTGGCGCTGATCCTGCTGGGGATCGTGATTTGGCGCTTCCAGTTCCTGATCACGCCGCTGGTCGTGGCGGGGGTGCTGGCGTATTTGCTCAACCCGCTGATCTCGTGGGTGGAGCGCAAAACGCCGATGAAGCGCATCTATGCCGTGCTGCTGGTATATGGCGGGCTGTTGCTGATCGGCGGCGGTGCGGCCGTAGCGTTGGGCGTAGCGGCGGCGAGCCAGGCCTCCAAGCTGGTAAGCGCGCTGCCGCAGCTGATCCCCGATATGGTCAACACGGTTGAGGCGAGCGTGGCGCGCTGGAGCGATGTAGTGGTCGGCTTTGGCCCCTATCAATTCCGTGTAGGCAGCCTGTGGGCGGACGCCGATCTTAACATGATCACGAACCAGCTGCGTGTGAGCTTGCAGCAGTTGGCAGGTCGCAGCGGCTCGATGATTGCCGGGCTGGCGCGGGGCACGGTCAGCACCTTCGCCACTGGTCTGTTGATCTACTTCGTCTCCATTTATATCGCCCACGACGTGCCACAGATCGGGCGATCCATCAGCAACCTGGCGCAGCAGCCCGGCTATCGCCAGGACGCGGAGCGGCTGGTGCAGCAGACGCTGGTGATTTGGAACGCGTATCTGCGCGGGCAGGTGGTGCTGGCGCTTGTGATCGGCGTGGCGGTCAGCCTCTCGCTCAGCATTTTGGGCGTGAATGACTTCTTGGCGCTGGGGCTTTTGTCGGGGCTGCTGGAGTTCCTGCCGACGGTGGGGCCGATCGTGGGCGCGGCCGCGGCCGTAGGCGCGGCAATGTTGCAGCCGGGCAATTACCTGGGCCTGTCGCCCTGGGTCTACGGGCTGGTGGTGTTGGGCGTGATGATCGCCATTCAGCAGATTGAGAACAATATCCTGGTGCCGCGCATTGTGGGCGAGGCGCTCGACCTGCACCCGATCGCGGTGATTGTAGGCGTACTGATGGGCGCGTCGCTGGCGGGGCTGCTGGGCGCGGTGCTGGCCGCGCCGGTGCTGGCGACGCTCAAGCTGCTGGGCGTCTATATCTGGCGTAAGGTGCTTGACTTGCCGCCTTTTCCGCCGGAGGAGGACGCGGGCGAGGCGGACGACTCGGCGGATTCGCCGGGGCTGTTCGCGCGCGTGCGCCGCTGGGTGGGCGGGACGGAACGCGCGTCGGGCGAATAATTCCCATCACGACAAGACAAGGGGGTCAAGGATGACAGGTCCGTCTGCCGGGCGCAGCACTCTACCCGCGCTGTATCCGCTGCTGTTCGAGCCGGTTTTCAAGGATTATCCGTGGGGCGGGCGCAACCTTGCGACACGGGTTGGGCGCGCCATTCCCGACGGCATTGTGGCGGAAAGCTGGGACATTGCGGCGCACGCCAACGGCTCGAGCACGGTGCGCAACGGCGCGCTGGCGGGGCGCACCTTACCGCAGGTGTTGGAGACGTGGGGCGAGGCGCTGGCGGGGCGGCGCAATGCCGCGGCTGTGGAGGCGGGCAAGTTCCCGCTGCTGATCAAGCTGCTGGACGCCAACACATGGCTGTCGGTGCAGGTACACCCGGACGACGAGTATGGTTTGGCGCATGAGGGCGACTATGGCAAGACGGAAATGTGGGTTGTGCTGCACGCCGAGCTGGGCGCGGAGCTGATCTACGGCTTCCAGCCGGGCGTGACGCGCGCCGCCTTTGCCCGTGCGATTGCCGAGGGTCACCCGGCGGAGTTGTTGCACCGGCTGTCCGTGCGCCGGGGCGACGTGATCTTCGTGCCGGCGGGCACGGTCCACGCGCTGGGGCCGGGCATCATCGTGGCGGAAATCCAGCAGAACAGCGACACGACCTACCGCATCTACGACTGGGGCCGGCCGCGTCCGTTGCACATTGAGCAGGCGTTGGACGTACTCAACTTTGAGCAGGCGCCGCCGGCGGCCTTTACGCCTGTGGCGCTGCCGGCAGGCGAGGGCGTACGCCGAGAGCTGATCGGCGAGTGCGCATACTTCCGCACGGAGCGACTCGAGTTTTCCGCCGGCGCTGCTTATATGGGCGAATGTGACGGGGCTACCTTTGAGATATGGGGCGTGCTGCAAG
>JBBSBO010000198.1:0-5602 GCA_038251215.1 Caldilineales bacterium | reverse complement strand
GCCGCGGGGAACGGGTCATCCTGCACGGCGACGGCGCCGCGGACGCCGTTGCTGACCGGGTCGAGTATGGAGACGCTGCCGGCGCCGCTGTTGACGTTGAAGACGTTGCCCGTGGCGGGGTTGACCACGATGCCGTCGCCGCCCACGTTGGCGTCGTCCGGCGCGCCGCCGCTGGGCACGGGCGTGCGCGTCACACGTCCCCAGGGGCTATCGGCGTGCGGCTCCCAGATCTCCACAAACCAGTTGCCTTTTTTATCGGCATAGGGCGCGTAGAGTTTGTTGTTAGCCGGGTTGTAGGCCAGCCCAAAGAGGCGCGTCCTGTCCTCCAGCCTGCCGGTGGCGGGCTGCGCCGTCCACTCGCCGTTGACGCGGCGCAGCAGCGAGAAGCTGGCGGAGTCGGTGTGGCTGACGTAGACGTAGTTGCGCACGGGGTCCGCGGCAATGCCCCACGGCCCGGAGCCGCCGGCGTCGACCAGTTGCGCCGGTCCCAGCCCCTGGATCACGGCGATCTGGCTGTTGCCGCGCACGGTCACAAAGACGGTGTCGAGCGCCTCGAGCAGCGCCATGCGGCCCGGATTGTCGCCGACCGTGATGGGCGGGACCAACAGGGCCAGCGTATCGGCGTCGTAGATGCGCACATCGCCGCTCTCGAAGTTGCTCACATAGACGCGGTTCGTCGTCTCGTTGACGACCACGCCCCAGGGCTGTGACCCGGTTTGGGCGTGGGCGACGATCTGAAAGGTGCGCGTGTCCACCTTGAGCAGTTGATCCTGCGCGCCGACGACATCACGCGCTGCGACATAGAGCGCACCGCTGCCTTCGTGTACGTCCATGCCTTTGATGCGGCCGGCCAGCGCGCAGCCGTCGGGCGGCAGGCACGCGATAGGCGGCGTGTAGGCAAACAGGGCCGGGAAGAACATGCCGGTCGAATCCACAAATGCAGTGGCGGCAGCCTGCACGGTTTCGCCCAGCAGGTCAACGCCCGTGGCGATGGCCGTGTTGCGCGTGGCGTATTGGATTTCCGCTGTGCAAAAATACGTCCACCCTTCGCCGATTGCCAGGATGCCGTCCGTGCCGGTGTCGCCGTTGTCATACACCACCGGCGCGCAGAGGTCGTCGGTCACGCTGATGGCGTGCAGCGGCTCCACGCCGGCGTTGCTCACGATGTAGGCATAGGTGACGGTCGTCGTGCGCGTGACATAGGCCGCGGATGCGATTTTCTCGACGGCGATGGCGGAGGGGACGACGCCGTAGTAGTGGGCGGCGTCGGTCGCGGTCATAAAGTCGCCGGAGGGCTTGACGCCGGTCGCCTGGCCCAAATTGGTGTATTGCCCCGTGCCGGCGATGCCCACGGCCTGGAAGAGCCATTGCTCGCCCGGGTCGAGGATGGCATCGCCGTTGCCGTCGCCGCCGGCATAGACCGGCGTCACGCCGCTCATGCTGTCTGTCACGCTGATATTCGCCAGGGTGATCGGCGCGGAGACGGAGACGGCGAAGGTCCATGTGACGGGGTCGCCGGCACGGAGATAGAGGCCGGGCAGCGTGTCGGCGTCAACGCCGTTGACAGCTTTCTGCAGCGCCAAAGGGTTGCCCGGCAGGACGAGCGTGGCGCTCTGGGCCGCCATAAAGCCGGCGGGCGCGGCGGCGAGGGCCGTGCTTGCCAACAGCATGACCAGCAGCAGGCCGCCGAGCAGCGCGGCAACAGTACAGGGCGCGGCGCTTCGCCGCGTGGCGGGACTGAATGAACTGGCGATTGACCACATATCTGCCTCCTGTTGCTGGTCGCGGATGGGTGCTATCAGTATACTCGAAGCGGGGCGCGCTGTCGAAGGGCTTTTGGGTCGAAGCAAGCGGCCTGCTAGGTTTTCGCCTGGCTCCCAAGCCTGGTATGATCCCTCTGTCCACAGTTGCAAATCGGCCCTGTGAATCGGCCCGCTGCATGGCTGCGAAAACTGCGTTTCCCCGGCTCGGCTGTGGCTAACCTTGCACCTATCCTCCAGTCCTCAGTTCGCGCATCTCAACAGGAGTATTGCCATGAGCAACGCAAAGCAAGCATTGGAACAAGGCGAGGGCATTCTGCGCCTGGCCCCTGCGTGGGTGCCGCGCTTCTTCTGCATCCCCGGACGGCGCATTAAGCTGCACCCGCATGACTACTATTCCTACGGCGCGGTGCGCGGCGGCATCGACGAGCGCTGGTTCTCGTCCACCACCAAGGCCGACAACGGCCCGCTGACGACGGCGGACGAAGGGCTGAGCTACGTGGTGCATGGCGACGCCGGGCGCGAGGCCAAAACGACCCTGCGCGATGTCGTCGCCGAGCTGGGCGCGGAGCTGCTGGGCGATGCCCTGTGGGACGAGTATCACGCCTGGCCCATGTATTCCAAGTTCTTCGACAACAAAGGCCCGCTGCCCCATCACCTGCACCAGGGGCCGGAACACGCGGCCGCGGTCGGGCAGAACCCCAAGCCGGAAGCCTATTACTTCCCGCCGCAGGTCAACAACTATGGGGCCGATCTGCCCTTTACCTTCTTCGGCCTGGAGCCGGGTACGACCCAAGATCAGTTGCGCCACTGCCTGGAGATTTGGGAGCAGGGCGACAACGGCATCCTCGACCTGTCGCGCGCCTATCGGCTGGAACTAGGCACAGGCTGGTTTGTGCCCGCTGGCCTGCTGCACGCGCCGGGCAGCGTCTGCACCTACGAGCCGCAGTGGGCCAGCGACGTCTCCGCCATGTTCGCATCGCTCGTCAACGAGGCGCCCATCGACTGGTCTCTGTTGGTGAAGGACGTGCCGGAAGAGAAGAAGCACGACTTGGATTACATCATTTCCATGGTCGACTGGGAGACCAACGTCAACCCCGACCTCAAGCGCACGCACTTCCGCCCGCCGCTGCCGGTGCGCCCGTTGGAAGAGATGCAGGCGCAGGGCTACATGGAGAAGTGGATCACCTATGGCAATGACTATGTCGCCGCCAAGGAGCTGACTGTGCTGCCGGGCGGCAGCGTCACCGTGCAGGACGCCGGCCCCTACGGTCTGATCTGTTTGCAGGGGCACGGCACGCTGGGCAGTTGGCCCATCGAATCGCCCGCGCTGATCCGCTTCGGGCAGTTGACGCATGACGAGTACTTCGTCTCCTATGCCGCGGCGCAGGCCGGCGTGACCGTCACCAACCCGAGCCGGTCCGACCCGCTCGTCATCCTTAAGCATTTCGGCCCCAACCCTGACGCCCCGGCCGCGGCCTAAAGTACGTTCAAAAAAAATCTACCACAGAGGGCACAGAGATAGATTCCTTGTGTCTCACCCAAACCCTCATCCCAGTTAGGAGATTCCAGCATGTCGCAAATCGTAGTCCACACCGGCGCCGGCCCTGACCGCGCCTGCCCCGAAGAGAGCCAAATTCTAGAAGCCGCCGGCATCACCTTCATCCGCCGCGGCCCATGCAAAACGCCGCAAGCCCTGATCGACGCCCTGCAAGACGCCGACGTCTCTATCTGCTTCGGCGAACCGTACACGCGTGAGGTGTTCGCCAACGCCCCGCGCCTCAAGGCCGTGATCCGCACCGGCGTCGGCGTGGACACCGTGGACCTGGAAGGGGCCACCGAGTTCGGCGTGATGGTCGTCCACTACCCGGATTTCTGCATCCCCGAAGTGGCGAACCATGCCCTCGTCCTGATTTTGGCCTGCGCCAAGAAGATCGTGCGCATGGACCACGTGATGCGCCGCGACGGCTGGGCCGCCTCGCGCGCCTTCATTTCGCCCATGGGCCAGATCCACGGCGAGACGGTGGGCTTGGTGGCTTTCGGCCATATCGCGCAGGCGCTGGCTAAGCGCGCCCGCTGCCTGGACATGCACGTGATCGCCTACGACCCCTTCGTCGACGCCGCCGTGGCAGCCGAGGCCGGCGTGGAACTGGTGAGCCTGGAGGAGCTGGCCGCGCGCGCCGACTATGTGTCGTGCCACCTGCCGCTGACCAAGCAGACGGAGGGCCTGCTTGACGCGGCCTTCTTCGCGGCCATGAAGCCCACGGCCTACTTCATCAACACGGGCCGCGGCGGCGTGGTCAACGAGCCGGACCTGATCGCTGCGTTGCAAGCGGGGCGCATCGCCGGCGCAGGGCTGGACGTGTTCGCGCAGGAGCCGATCGGACAGGATCATCCCTTCCTGCAGATGGACAACGTGATCCTGGCGCCGCACAGCGCCTCCTACGCCGACGAGACCATGCGCCTGCGCGACGAGCGCGTGGGCCACGACGCCGTCACCGTGATCCAGGGCGGCGTGCCCAAGTTCATCGCCAACCGCGCCGTGCTGGCGCAGCGCCGCACGTAGCGCAACGGGCCGCGCATTCGCCGGTGACCAGCGCCGACCAGATGACAGTTAAGAAAATAGGTTGGGCATACTCGTCGTAGTTTGTTGATTTGCATGATTCGGCGCTCGCAACTGGAAGATTGGCAGCCAAGCGCGTAAGCCTCACACCAAACAGCCAAAGGGAGATCCCCATGCCCGCAACGACCAATTTCCTAGCCGCCGACCTGGGCGCCTCGAATGGGCGCGTGCTCCTCGCCCGCTGGGACGGCGCACGCTTCGCCCTAGAAGAGCTGCATCGCTTCGCCAACGGCCCCACCGCCGTGCATGACCGCCTCTATTGGGACGCGCTGGGGCTGTGGAACGAGATCCAAACGGGCATGGCGCGCTATGCCGCGCAAAATCCGGCGGACGCCGCGCCCGCGGGCATCGGCGTGGACACGTGGGGCGTGGATTTCGGCCTGCTCGACCGCGCCGGGCGCCTGCTGGGCAACCCCGTCCACTACCGCGACGCGCGCACCAACGGCATGATCGAAGCCGCCGCCGCCGTCGTGCCCGCCGCTGAGATCTTCGACATCACCGGAATCCAGTTCATGCAGTTCAACACGCTCTTCCAGCTCTACGCCATGCGCTGCGGCGACGACCCGCAGCTCGACGCGGCCGCGACGCTGCTGATGCTGCCCGATCTGTTCAACTATTGGCTGACCGGGCGCCAGGCCGCCGAGTACACCATCGCCTCCACCAGCCAGATGTTCGAGGCGCGCGAGCGGCGCTGGGCGACCGGCCTGATGGCGCAGCTGGGCCTGCCCACGCGCATCCTGCCGCCGGTCGTGCCGCCGGGCAGCGTCATCGGGCATGTGCTGCCCGGCGTGCTGGGCGCAGCCGGTCTGCGCGGCGACGTGCCCGTGATCGCCCCGGGTAGCCACGACACCGCCAGCGCCGTCGCCGCCGTGCCCGGGCTGGACGCGCGCAGCCTCTACATTTCCTCCGGGACCTGGAGTCTGATGGGCATGGAGATCGCGCAGCCGATCATCAACGCGCAGACGCGCGCCCACAACTTCACCAACGAAGGCGGTGTGGACCACACGATCCGCCTGCTCAAGAACATCGCCGGGCTGTGGACGCTGCAAGAGAGCCGCCGCCAGTGGCAGCGCGAGGGCCACGACTATAGCTGGGACGACCTCACCGCTCTGGCACAGCAGGCCGAGCCGTTCCGCTCGCTGATCGACCCCGACGCCGCCGACTTCCTCAACCCCGGCAACATGGTCGAGGCCATCCGCGCCTACTGTCGCCGCTCGGG
>JBBSBO010000197.1:0-5636 GCA_038251215.1 Caldilineales bacterium | reverse complement strand
TGGGCTTCGATGTCGCTGGATAGCCCGCCCTGCACAAAGCTTCCCCACACGGCCATGTACTTGTTGGCCGTGGAGGCATAGGCGACGGCGGGCGTGAAGCGAATTCGCAGGGCGGCGCCGGTCCCCAGGGCGAACTCGCTGCCCAGCAATTGCCCGTCGCCGGAGATGCGCCGGGCGTGGATGTCCGGGCGAGCGCCGTCGGCCTCATGCTGCCACACGACCAAATACTCGTTCTGGATGGTATTGAAGACGACGTCCGGGACGGTGCGCTTGGCCCCTGTACCTCCCGCAATGAAGAAGGGGTTGCCCACCAGCAAGCCGTCCCACGCGATGCGCTGCGCCTGGATGTCGGGATAGACGGGCCGCAGGTTGTGCCACACGACCAGATACTCCTTGCGCGTGGGGTTATAGGCGGCGGAAGGGGCGTCAGAACTTGGCTCGTTGGCGAGCGGGAAACGAATCAGGAAAGGGTAGCCGACCACTTGGCCGTCGCCGCTTGCGGTCAGGGCGGGCGCGATCGCCGCTGCGGATTTGTCGCCGGGTTGCGCGTGCGGCTCGGCGCCCGGCTCCGCGGCCTGGGCTGCACCGCTCAACAGCCCCATCAAGATGACAAGGATCGACACGAGATAGACCGGGTGAGATTTGATGGACATGGTGTTTTCCCCTCTGCGTAGGCGCGATCGCGCGTCGCCTGCTTGAATCTCCACGTTGCCTAGCCCAGTATCGCGCGTGGGCGGCTACACAATGGCTACAAAAGGCGCGGGCTGCGCAGGTCAACGACGGACGGGCGCGACTGTGCTTGAATGAGGATTGAGCGTACAATCAAGCGGTCAGGGTTTCCAACCGTCCAACACCCACAAGGAGGGCATGATGGAGTTAAGCCAGGTCATCCGCGCACGCCGGTCGGTGCGCGCCTATACCGACGAGCCGGTGGCGCGCACCGCCGTGGAGGCGCTGCTCGACGCGGCCGTGCAAGCGCCCAGCGCCAGCAATCGCCAGCCGTGGGCCTTTGTAGTCATCCGCGGCCAGGAGCGGCTGCGGCAGCTGTCGGAGCGGGCCAAGGCGCACCGCCTGGCCGATACGCAGGAGCCCGTGTCGGACAATCAGCGCGCCCGCCTGCAGGACCCCGAGAACAACTTGTTCTACGACGCAGGCACGATCATCCTCTTCTGCGCCACGCCCGTGTATCGCTATGCCGCCGAGGACTGCTCGCTGGCGGCGCAGAACCTGATGTTGACGGCCTGCGACATGGGCTTGGGCACGTGCGCCATTGGTCTGTCGCGCTCGTTCTTCAACCGCGACGACGTGAAGGCGGAGTTCGGCATCCCCGCGGAGTACACCGTGGCCTTCCCCGTGATCGTGGGCCACCCGGCGGAGAACCCGGCGCCCACCAGCCGCAACCGGATAGAGATCGTGGCGTGGGTGGAGGGGTAAACGGGCGGGTGCGAAAAGCCGCCGCGCTGTGGTAGTATGCGCATAGCGCCCGCCGCGTCGCGCTCACCGCACGTGGCCCCGGCGGGCGCGGCGTGATACAGCAGCTTCGCGGACTTGGTTCGCGCACCAGAAAGGAACCCCTACCATGCAGGCATCTGTGACGTGGGACCACGGCCTTACCTTCAGCGGCACGGCGGAGACGGGCTTCAGCGTGCCGCTGGGCGCCGAGGAGTCCGTCGGCGGCGATGAGGACGGCTTTCGCCCGCTCGAGCTGATGTTGGTCAGCCTGGCGGGCTGTACGGCGATGGACGTGATCTCGATCCTCACGAAGAAGCGCCAGGAGGTGACCGGCTTCGAGGTACGCGTGGACGCCGAGCGCGCCGAGGCGCACCCGCGCGTCTTCACCGCCATCACCGTGACGTACACGGTGCGCGGGCGCAACATCGACCCAGCGGCGGTGGCGCGCGCCATCGAGTTGTCCGAGACGCGCTACTGCCCGGCGCAGGCAATGCTCGGCGCGTCCGTGCCCATCCGGCATACGGTGGAAATCGAGGCGGCGTAAAAGGGCAAACCGCAAGGAGAGACCCCGCATGGAGCAGCCGACTGAGCGCGAGAAGTTGCCCTTCTGGACCAAATTCGCCTATGGCTCCGGCGACGTGGGCACGGCGGTCTCCGCCGCGCTGCGCGGCTTCTTCCTCATCTTCTTCCTCACCGATGTGGCGCGGCTGGACCCGGTGGCGGTCGGCGTGATCTTTTTCGCCAACCGCTTTTGGGACGCGGTCAACGACCCCATCGTCGGCTGGCTGAGCGACCGCACGCACACGCGCTGGGGACGCCGTCGCCCCTGGCTGCTGTGGGGCGCCGTGCCCTTCGGCGTGCTTTACTTCCTGCTGTGGCTCGTGCCGCCCTGGGGGCCGACCGGCCTCTTTATCTATTACATGGTCGTGCTGCTTGTGTTGGACACGACCTATACGGTGGTCAACGTGCCCTACGCCGCGCTGACGCCGGAGTTGACGCGCGACTACGACGAGCGCACCAGCCTCAACAGCTTTCGCTTCGGCTTTTCGGTGGGCGGCGCGCTGGTGAGCGCGGTGCTGCACCCCATCATCGTGAGCAGCTTTGCCGATGCGCGCGTGGGCTATATGGCGTCCGGCGCGCTGTGGGGCGTGATCGGCACGGTCTCGATCCTCGTCGCCTTCGCCTACACGCGCGAACGCCCGGAAAGCCTGGCGGAGAGGGACGCCACCGAGCACATGCCCTACCTCCAGCAGGTGCGCACGGCGCTGTCGAACCGGCCCTACCTGGTTGTGATGGGCCTCTACCTCTTCTCGTGGCTGGCTTTGCAGCTGATCTCCGTGGTGCTGGTCTACTACGCCACGTATTACATGGGCATCCCGGAGCAAATGCCCATGATTCTGGGCGCGGTGCAGGGCGCTTCGCTGGTGTTCCTCTTCGTGTGGGCGGCGCTGAGCCGCAAGCTGGAGAAGCGCACGGTCTACATCCTGGGGGCGACGCTGTGGCTGGGCGCCATGCTGGTGCTCTCCTTCATCACGCCGGCGCAGCGCGAGCTGGTGATCCCGTTGGCGCTGCTGGCGGGCGCGGGCGTGTCGGTGGCGTACCTCATTCCCTGGGCGATGATGCCGGATGTGATGGAGGTGGACGAACTGAAAACGGGGATGCGCCGCGAGGGCATCTTCTATGGCTTTATGGTCTTTTTGCAGAAGGCGAGCATCGCCTTGGCGGGCCTGGCGGTGACGTGGACGCTCTCGTTTACGGGCTACATCACGCCCACGGACGCCGTGCCCGTGCCCGTGCAGCCGGACGAGGCGCTGCGCGCCATCCGCTTCTTCATCGGCCCCGTGCCCGCCGTGATCCTGGCGATCAGCCTGGTTATTGCCTGGGGCTACCCCATCACGCGCCAGGCGCACGCCGATATGTTGGCCGCGCTCAAATCCTCGCGCCAAACCGCGCCCCTCGAACCCTAGAGCACGCTCTTAGGGTGTTTGCTCTTCTTGCTGTTGCTTTTTCTGCGCGCGCTTCGCGCCTTTGCGGTTTGCTTTTAGGCTAGGCGGCGACGAGCAGGCCGGTGACCGGCGTGATCGTGATGACGCCCTGCGCAGTCATTTCCGCGGCGATGAAGCCGTGCAGCGCGGCCTCCACTTCCGGCGTGGGGGCGATCAGGCCGGAGAGCATGTAGGCGACCAGCGGCTCGACTTCGGTCACGACGAGGCGGTTGTCGTTGCGGATCAGCTCCACCGTGGCGAAGCGCTCGCCCAACTCCGCCAGGCCGTCCTCGAAGGAGAAGCGCGACGGGCTGGGGTCCGTGGCGGGCAGCGAGGGGTCGAAGCGAAGGGCCAACTCGTGCAGCTCCGCCATGTGGCCCACGCCGTTGGTCGCCGCCAGCAGGACGCCCTGCGGCCGCAGCACGCGCCGGATCTCATCCAGAGCGCGCCCGCGCTCCAGTACGTGATAGAGCATGTGGTTGGCGATCACCGCGTCGCAAGCGGCGGAGGCGACGGGGATGCGTTCGGCGTTGGCGACGAGGCAGGCGGCGGCGCAGCCTGCGTCCGCCAGGTTGCGCCGGGCGGTGGAGGCCATGCCCGGCGACAGGTCGCTGAGCGCCACGCGCCAGGCGGCGGGGATGCGTGCGCGGTTCTCCGTCCACAGCGTGCCGGGGCCGGCGCCCAGTTCGAGCAGACGCAGCGGCGCCTCCGCGCGCGGGCCGAGCGCCTGGAGCAGTTGGTCAAAGACCCAATGCGGCCAGGCGATGCGGCTCGTGCCGAAGCGCTGGTGCAGCGCCATGCGTGCGTTGAGGTTGCGGTCGCTTTGATACTGGCGGCTGACCCACGTTGGGTCGTTGATGGGGTGCCTTGCTACTCACTTTTTAAGGGTACTCGCCGGGCTGGGTTAGGAGGTCGCGCTCCTGCACGCGGTCGGGGTGGTTGAACTGGAAGATAAGCGCGGTGACGCGCCCGTGCGCGGTGAGGGGGACGATCTGCGCGTCGCGCAGGGCGAAATGTTCGTGCCAGGCGTGGGCGCGCGGGTTGTAGAAGGCGACCAACTCGCCGCTCTCCGGGTCGAGCGAGCCGAGGTCGGCGCCCTTGGCGCGGTTGCAGAAGGGGCAGGCGAGCGCCAGGTTTTCCGCTTCGGTCACGCCGCCGTGCTTTTCCGCCACGATGTGCTCCATCTCGAAGGCGAGCATGGAGGCGTGCTGCGGGTAGAGGCAGTATTCGCAGCGCCCGTTGGCCCGCTCGAAGACGAGCTGGCGCAGCGCTACGGGGATGTAGCTCATGCTTGGCGACCGATGCGGCGGTAGGCGTGGCCCTTCGCCAGGCGCACGAGGTGTTCGATGGTGAAGTAGCGCTCCAGCTCCAGGGCCTCGGCGCGCGGCAGCTCGCCGAGCTTGCTGCGCTCCAGCAGCTCGCTGACGCGTTCTTGCAGCGCGGGCGCGGGGCGCAGCTCGAGCAGCGTCTGCGGGTCCGGCTGCTGGGCGAGCAGTTGCATGAGCGCGTCGGCGGCCTGGTAGGCGGGCTGCTCGGCGAGGGCGACGGCGTCGAGGCCGCGCGCCAGCACTTCGGGCAGGCGCTCCTGGTAGGCGGCGAGCGCGGCGGCGAGGTCGTCCGGCACGTCGATGGTGATGCGTTGCGTCATGTATCTTTTCCTTACGGCCTTTTTCAGGCAGGGCGGAGGGCGCGGCCTAGCGCTGCTCCACAAGGTACGACGCCGCGCGGGCCGCTTCCGGTGCGGTCAGTTGCGATCCATGCTATACTCGAACCAGTTATTTGCCACTGAATTTCACCCTTCCACCCCGGAGCAAGCTGACCATGACCGAAGCCTCATCCCCGCCGCCCGCCTACCCGCGTGGGCCGGAGCGATCCGCCGACCTGCAAGCTCTGTACAAGATGTCCTCCAACGAGAACCCGCTGGGCGTGTCGCCCGCGGTGAGCGCCGCCGTGCAGGCCGCCGCCGCCGGGCTGTGGGAGTATCCGCCCTTTACCGATGAGTCGCTGCGCCGCGCGCTGGCGGAGTTGCACGGCCGCGGGTTGACGCCGCAGCACATCGTGATGGGCAACAGCGGCTGTGATGTGCTGGAGATGATGGCACGCGCCTTCCTCGCGCCGGGCGATGAGGCGCTGATCTGCCGGCCCACTTTCCCCATCTACGATGCCACGGCGCAGGCCGCGGGCGCTACGCTGGTGCAC
>JBBSBO010000196.1:0-5648 GCA_038251215.1 Caldilineales bacterium | reverse complement strand
CCCAGGCCCTCGACCGCACGATGCGCGAGGAGATCCGCGAGAGCACGCTCAGCCTGGTGCGCCGCCGTGTGCCCGCCCTCATCAGCTCGACGCTGGACGAGAACACCAGCAGCGTCACCGCCGAGTTGGTGCGCGGCCTGGTGCGCCCCAACAGCCTCTACAACCAGCTGCGCACTGAGGAAATGCGCGAAAAGGTGCGCAACGACGTCCCCATCCAGACCGTGACGCTGGAGCGCAACGAAGTGATCGTGCGCGCCGGCGACATCGCCGGGCCGGAACACGTCGAGGCGCTTATCCAGATCGGCCTGATCCAGGCGGACTGGAGTTGGTGGGTGCTGCTGCGCGCCATCCTCTTCACCGCGGCGCTGATGTTTGTGATCGGCGGCTCGCTCTATCGGCTGCGGCCCGAAACAATGGCGAACCTGCATGAGTTCGGCCTGTTGACCGTGGTGATCCTCATCTGGCTGGCTACGGCTAAGTTCATGCTCGTGCCGCACGACTGGCTGCCCTATCTATATCCGCTGGCTGCGCTGGGCATGTTGACCGCGGTGCTGCTGGACTTCCGCGTGTCCGTGGTGATCACCGTCGGCTTCGCCCTGGTCAGCTATTACCTGAATCAAAATAACGTGTCCCTCGTACCCTATCTGGCGCTGGGCAGCCTGCTGGGCGCGCTGATTTTGGGGCGAGCGGAGCGGTTGATGGCCTTCCTGTGGGCGGGCATCGCCGTCGCCGCCGGCAACTTGGTTGTGCTCGCCGCTTTCCGGGCGCCCTTCAGCGACATGGCCCCGGACAAATTGCTGCAACTGCACTTGATCGTCCTGCTCAACGGCGGGCTGGCTGCCAGCATCGCCATGATCGGCTACCTGATCTTGGGCAACGTCTTCGGCATCACCACCAGCCTGCACTTGACGGAGTTGAGCCGTCCCACGCACCCGCTGCTGCGCCACCTGCTGCTCAAGGCCTCAGGCACCTATCACCACACCATCGTCGTGAGCAATATGGCCGAGCGCGCCGCGGCTGCCATCGGGGCCGACGCCTTCCTGGCGCGCGTGGGCGCCTATTACCATGACATCGGCAAGACGGTGCGCCCCTATTTCTTTACGGAAAACATCACGGACGGCAGTTCGCCGCACGATAAGCTGGACCCCCTCACCAGTGCGCAGATCATCATCAGCCACGTGAGCGACGGCCTGGACCTGGCGCGCAAGTACCACCTGCCCCCGCGCATCCAGGACTTGATCCGCGAGCATCATGGCCGCTCGCTGGTCAAGTACTTCTACATTCAAGCCGTGCAGCAAGCCGGCCCCGACGAAGTGGTGGACGAGGCCGCCTTCCGCTACCCCGGCCCCAACCCGCGCAGCAAAGAGACCGCCATTCTGCTCCTGGCGGACACGTGCGAGGCGGCCATCCGCGCCATGCGTCCTTCCACGCGCGAGGAGCTGGAGGAGCTGGTCAACCGCCTGATCGACGAACGCGTGGCGGAGGGCGAACTGAACGACTGCAACCTCACCTTCCGCGAGTTGCAGACGATCAAGGAAGTGTTCATGCACATCTTGCAGGGCGTGCATCACCCGCGCATCCAATACCCCGAGCCGGTGGCGCGGTCCCAGAGCGCGTCGCTGCCCGACGCAGCGGAATCCGCGCCGCGTAACGGCGATCTGCCCCGCCCCGCCCCCGGCGAAGCCGCCGACAAGGCCCCCAACAAGGAGAAGCGCGTGCCCATCCCCGGCAGCATGGAAGAGCCTGCCGGCATCTGAGCGCGCCGCCATGAACGAACTCGCCCACGCCCCCAACCATGCTTATACCGTCGAGGTCCAGGTGGATAACGCCTATGTCGCTGCGGTTGACGCCGCGGACCTGGCGCGCGTGGCGGAGGAAACGTTGCGCCGCGCCGGCAGGCAGTCCGGCAGCCTGACGATCGTCGTCACCGACGACGAAGAGGTGCGCGCCCTCAACCAGGCCTATCGCGGCGTCGACGCGCCGACCGACGTACTCAGCTTCGCCGCCCAGGATGCGGGTCAAGAAGCTGGTGAAGACGCCGGCGAAAGCGGCCCGGCGTTCGCCCTGCCGCCCGAACTGGCAGAGGAGATGCGCGGCTATCTGGGCGACATCCTCATCGCCTTCCCCTATACGGAACGCCAGGCGGCGCAGTTCGCCAACCCGCTCGCTTCGGAGCTGCGCCTGCTGGCGGTGCATGGCACGCTGCACCTGCTGGGCTATGACCACGACACGCCCGAGGCGGAAGCCGCCATGTGGGCAGCGCAAGACGCCGTCCTCGCCGTCTTCGGTGAGCCGCCCCAAGCCCCGCGCGCCTATGAGGATCATGACGGATGATCCATGACGCCTGAGTTGCCCGAGTCGACCGCATCGGCCGCATCGACCGAGTCGGCGTCAGGCGCCGTACGTCCGCGCCCCATGCCGCCCGACGGCTTTTGGGCGGGGCGCTGGTTCAGCCTGCAAGCGGCGCTGGCGGGCGTGCGCTACACCTTGCACACGCAGCCCAACGCGCGCATCGAACTGGCCGCGCTGGCGCTGGTGATGGGCGTTGGCTGGTGGCTGGGCATTTCGCGGCAAGAGTGGGCGCTGATCGGGCTGGCGACCGCCATCATCCTGGCCCTAGAAGCCGTCAACACGGCCATCGAAGCGCTGGTCGACCTGGTGTCGCCCGCCTATCATGACCAAGCGAAGCTGGCTAAGGACGCCGCGGCAGGCGCCATGGTTTTGGCCGTGTTGGGCAGCATTTGGGTGGCGCTCTTCATCCTCGCCCCGCGCCTGTGGCAACGCTTCTTCTAGGCTTCTTCGCGTGGCAGGCACAAAAAATCTTCCAGGAAGCCGGCGGCTTCCTGGAAGATGAACCAACAAACGCTAGACGCCTCACACAGTCAACCTACGGCTGTTCTATCTACGGCAGTTCGATCTTCAGGCCCACATTGGAGGCCGTGATGGCGGGCAGCAAGGTCTCGATCTGTTGGATCAGACCGCCGGCGCCGGGGGCCAGGCCCTCAAGCATGCCGGACTGCATCGCCAGGTCGAGCACGTTGTTGATGCGCCCGTCCTTCCACGAAATGTAGGGGAGTTGCTTGCCGTTGATGGAGAGGAAGAAGCCGTCGGCATTGGAATCGAGCGCAATCTCGCCGATGCCCATGCCGCTGAGCTGTTGCATGGTGGCGCCCAACTGATCGAGCGTGCTGCCCAGTTGCGGCGCAAGCCCCGCCCATACATCCTGGCTAATGCCGCCGACTTCCCAGCTGCCGTCGGCTGCATAGGAGATGACGAGCTGGAAGGTGGGGGGAACCTGCACGGCGTCGAGGAATTCCTTCTGCGCGGCCATGGCCCGCTCCGCGGTGGACTTGTCGGGGTCGACATAGGGCAGAACTTCCGCGCCCTGGGCCACCGGCATACGCAAGATCACGCCGAAGCCCAAGTTGGTGATCAGCGGCAGCAGTTTGTCCAACATAACAATGGGCGCCCCACCGATCTGACCGAGCACTTCCGAGGTGGTCACCAGCGTGTTGCCGTCCCACGCCAGTGTCGGAATCGCCTTGCCGTTGACCAAAATCAGCAGGCCTTCTTCCGTGTTATCGATCTGAATATGCTGGATATTGGCGGCAGCCATCTGTTGCACCGTGTTGGCGGGAAGGCTGAGGGTGGACAAGTCTGTGCCCGCCATGCTGCCCAGGTCGGCGAGCGACATTCCGCCGACGGAGAGCGAGCCGTCGTTCTGCACGTCAATCACCAGCGCCGGCAAATCGACGACGACCGCGGCCGTATCGGCCCGGGCTGCCGTTTCGCCGCCGACTGCTCGCGGGGCGCAGGCCGTCAACGCCAACAGCCCCACCAACAATACGGACAAGAGAACAGTCAATCGACCACGTTGCATAAGCATGTCTCCTCTTCTTCGCATATTTGGTTTTTCCTCCGTTGATCTTTCACCCGTTGCTCAATATATATATCGGCAAGATATATATCGGATTGGGTGTGAGGGGTGCGATGCCGCAGGCCCTGTCCTAGACCCTGCGGGATTACTTTGCCATTGTAGCACAAATGCCCCGGCCGTACAATCGCATTTTTTGGATGTTTCTTGGGCCGCGCATCTTGCCGCCCATCTCGCTCGCTTGCTATATGGCATGTTTTCTTCAGCCCGCTCATCCTCCCCAGGCGCCCATTCGGCGCAACTTGCGCAGTTCGACCACGCCGGCGTTTGGTTTCCCGCCGCCGCGCGGCTAGAATAGAGGGATGTTCTACGATCAAGCACGCATCTACGTCAAAGCAGGCGACGGCGGCAACGGCGTCGTATCGTTTCGTCGCGAGAAGTTCGTGCCGCGCGGCGGCCCCAACGGCGGCAGCGGCGGGCGCGGCGGCAACATCTACCTGGTGGTAGATGAAAGCATCAACACGCTCTACCCGCTGCAACACCAAGTTCACCATCGCGCCGACCGCGGCGTCCACGGGCAAGGCTCCAACAAAACCGGCGCCGCCGGCGGCGACCTGACCATCCCCGTGCCGCCCGGCACGCTGGTGCGCGACGCCGAGTCGGGCGAGCTGCTGGCGGACCTCACCCACCCCGGCCAAACCTTCATGGCAGCCGAAGGCGGGCGCGGCGGGCGCGGCAATGTCGCCTTCAAGACGCCGCGCAACAAAGCACCGCGCGTCGCCGAAAACGGCGAGGCGGGCGTAGAGCGCTGGCTGGAACTCGAACTGAAGCTCGTCGCCGACATCGGCATCATCGGCGTGCCCAACGCGGGCAAGTCCACGCTGCTCAGCGTGGTCAGCGCCGCCCGGCCCAAGATCGCAGCCTACCCCTTCACCACCGTTGAGCCGAGCCTGGGCGTCGCCGAAGTCGGTCACCGGCAGATGGTGCTGGCCGACATCCCCGGCCTGCTGGAAGGCGCGCACGAGGGCGTGGGGCTGGGGCTGGACTTCCTGCGCCACATCGAGCGCACACGCATCCTGATCCACCTGGTCAGCGGCGACAGCCAAGACCCTGTCGGCGACTTCGAGGCTATCAACCAGGAGCTGACGCTCTTCAACCCCGAACTAGCCGACAAGCCGCAGCTCGTCGTCCTGAATAAGATGGACCTGCCCGAGGCGCAGGCGAGTTGGCCCGCCTTCGAGCAGGAGATCGCACGCCGCGGCCTGCCCGTGATGAGCATTGCCGCGGTCACAGGTTTGAACGTCGAGTCGCTGCTCTATCGTGTGCAACAAATGCTCGACGACGCGCCCCTGCCCGTGGAAGAACCGCCGGAGGAAATGCCGGAGATCACGCCCAAGCCGGACGAGAAGGAATTCCACATCTACCTGGAGGGCGAGGGTCTGTGGCACGTGGAGGGCGAGGCGATTGAGCGCATCGCGCAGATGACCAACTGGGATTACTACGAAGCCGCTATGCGCTTCCAGCGCATCCTGCGCGCCATGGGCATCACCGAGGCGCTGAACGCCGCCGGCGTGGTTGAGGGCGACACCGTCCTCATCGGCGACGTGGAGCTGGTGTGGGGCTATGACAACGCCTTCGAGAGTTGATTCTTGCCTGGTGAGCCTGGTTTGAACCCTGATTTGATGCCTAGTTTGCAGGATGATTCAATGCCTGCCGAAGATGCCCACGCGGCGCCGCGCCGCGTGGGCATCTTCGGCAGGCATTGAATCATCCT
>JBBSBO010000195.1:0-5650 GCA_038251215.1 Caldilineales bacterium | reverse complement strand
GCGTGAAGCGGCTGCGGCCGCAGCATAGTGGAAGGGAGTTCCGCTCCCGCTAGCACCACGGAGGAACAGAGATGGCAAAACACAGCAAGCGATACAATGCAATTCGCGCCCAGGTCGACTCGACCGAGGTGCATGAGCCGGGCGAGGCCGTCGAGCTGGTCAAAAAGCTGGCGACGGCGAAGTTCGACGAGACCATCGAGGTGCATCTGCGCACCGGCGTGGACCCGCGCTACGCCGAGCAGCAGGTGCGCGGCGTCGTCACCTTGCCCGCAGGCACGGGGCGCGAGGTGCGCATTCTGGTCTTTGCCGGGCCGGACGGGCAAGAGATCGCCCGCAACGCCGGCGCCGACTATGTGGGGGCCGAAGACCTGGCGGAGAAGATCCAGGGCGGTTGGATGGACTTTGACGTCGTGTTGGCGACGCCCGACATGATGCGCATCGTCGGGCGCCTGGGCCGCATCCTTGGCCCGCGCGGCGTGATGCCCACACCCAAGACCGGCACGATCCTGCCAGCGGAGGACCTGCCGCGCGTGATCGACGAGACGCGCCTGGGCCGTGTCGAGTTCCGTGTGGACAAGACCTCCAACATCCACGCGCCGATCGGCAAGGCGTCGTTCGACCAAGACAAGCTGATGAAGAACTTCGCGGCCTTGATGGAAGCGATTGTGGCGGCCAAGCCCGCGGCGCTGAAGGCCATCTACTTGCAGCGCGTGACCCTGACCAGCACCATGGGGCCGGGCGTCAAGGTGGATGTCGCCGCCTCCAGCGGTTTGCAGTCCGACAACTACTAAACGCCGGTACGAAATGCCGGCAGTTTCCGCTTGGCATGACTGTCTGCGCACCGCGCAGCGTCGCTGTGAGGTCACTCGCACCGGCGCGGATTTGGCCGTTGCGCACAGGCTGCGTATAATCTGTTTCGCAACTGAATAGGCTTGACTGGGGGATGTGCGCGGTAGCGTGGCTCCCCAGGCTGAAGACAGCAGGCGGCTCGCCGTAGGAATCCGCAAGATTTCGCAGGCTTCCGACCTCAATTGTGTCTGAGGGGCTTGAACCCAGACACGGCCTGCCGAGGCGCATGATGAAAACTGCCGGCACAAGTGCAAGCTGGGCCGGATTCTGCGCTATGCCCGTGAAACGGCGTCTTCTGCACAATGGGAAGACGCCGTTTTTGTTGTGTGGGCGGTACGCGGTCAACCCCGCGCGACCCGCCTGCGATCCTCAAGGAAAGGAGGAATACGAATTTGGCTATTAGCAGAGCGAAAAAAGAAGAGTTGCTGGAGAAGTATAAAGAGCAGATCGAAGGCGCTTCGGCGATTGTCTTTACCGACTATCGCGGCACGTCTGTGAGCAAGATGCAGTCGTTGCGCACCAAGCTCAGCGAGACCGGCACGACCTATATGGTGGTGAAGAACTCGCTCTTGGCCCTGGCGCTGGAGCAGATGGGCCGCACCTACAGCGATGAGCTGTTGGCGGGACCGCAGGCTGCCGCCTTCCTGGGCGAAGACATCGGTCAGAGTGTTACGGCGCTCAAGGACTGGATCAAGGCCGAGAAGATCGTCGAGATTCGCGGCGCCTTGCTCGAGTCGTCGGTATTGGACGCCGCCGGCGCCGAGTCGCTGTCCGACCTGCCGACCAAGGAGCAGACGTTGTCCATGATCTTGGGCACGTTGAACGCCCCGGCCGGTCAGTTGGCGCGCATTCTCAACGCACCCAGCAGCAGCTTGGCGCGCGTGATCAATGCGCACATCGAGCAGCAGCAAGGGCCGCAGGAAGAAGCAGCGGAAGCAGCCGAAGCGGCCTAACGCACGCAGCGCCCGGTTGCGCTGTAGCGTTTTGTCGCGTGTGAATAAGCATCACAAAACTGTTGAGATGGACATAGGCTCTTGCGTTGCGCAGGGCCGGCGAAATACCTAAGAGTACTCTGGAGGAAAACTGAAATGGCTGATTTGTCAGCAATCAAGGAACAACTGGACGGCCTGACGCTGCTCGAGGCGTCGCAATTGGTCAAGATGCTGGAAGAGGCGTGGGGCGTCAGCGCGGCCGCGCCGGTGGCGATGGCAGCAGCCGGCGGCGGCGCAGCAGCCGCTTCGGCCGAGCCGGAAGAAGAGCAGACCGAGTTCGACGTGATTCTGGCCGATGTCGGCGCCAAGAAGATCAACGTCATCAAGGCCGTGCGCGCCATCACTAACCTGGGCCTGAAAGAGGCCAAGGAAGTCGTCGAGAGCGCCCCGTCTCCGATCCTGCAGGCTGTCAGCAAGGACGCCGCGGCCGACGCGCGCGCCAAGCTCGAAGCCGAAGGCGCGACCGTTCAGGTCAAGTAAGCCACCGCCGCAATGTCTGCGGCAGGCTGCTAACGAAGTCAAAAGAGGAGGCGTCCCTGCCAGGGAGCGCCTCCTCTTTTTTGTATCGCGGGCTTGTATCGCGGGCTTATATCGCCGGCCGCCGGTGCGCCTACTCCGGCGCGCTGACCATCTGCACAGCCGCGTCCGGCGTGAGTTCGCCCAGGATGACGCCGCGCTGCGCATCTTGCAGGCGGTGGGCGAAGTCGGCGAAGGCGCGCCCATTAGGCAGCGCCACCGCCACATCCATCTGCCGGTTCAAGAAGTCGATATAGGGTGTGGGGCTAGTCCAGGCATGCATGGCGCTGCGGCGCGTGGGCAGGCGATGGCTGTACTGGCTCCACGCGCCCTGCACTTCCGGCTCCAGCAGCGCGTCGACCAGGCCAAAGGCCAGGCCGCGCAACTCCTCGTCCTGCGTCAGCACGGCAAAGGCCCAGGTGGAGGCGAGCGTGGCGGGCAGGCCGTTGCGCGTGGGCAGCTGCCCGAACTGCATTTGTAGGGCGACCTCGCGATTGGCTAGATAGGTGGCGGCGGTAACGTTGCCCAGCGCCGGGCCAGGGCCGGCGAGCCGCGTCCACACAGCGTCGAGCGTCGCCGTCTCGGCTACGTCCGTCGGGATCACGTTGCGCATACGGCCCTCGACGAGGAAGTCGAAGACCGCCTGCAGCGCCTCCTCGCTGCTGGTGGAGCCGTCTTCGAGCAGCTGCCCGCCCGCGCCGACGTACTGCATCAGCACGGAGCCGTTCTGATAGAGGTCCCCGCCGGCTGCGGCGAACCAATAGGGCTGCCCGTCGGCAAAGAGATTGCTCCACGTGGCGGGCGTCTGCTCGACTGGATTGTCCTGCGCGGCGAGATGCAGAACGTCGGCGGCATAGGGCACGCCGTACGCTTGGCCTTGATAGGCGACGGCGTCGAGCGAGAACTGATAGAAATCACCGGCGCGCTTGGCTTGCTCCGCAGGGATGGGCAACGCCAGCCCCAAATCAGCCAGCTGCCACAGGGCCTGCGTGTTGATGAGGACGACGTCCGGCAAAATGGAGGGCGCCACGCGTTGCGCGCTGCGCAAATAGGAGAAGAGATCCGCCGGACCGGACGCCGCCTTCACCTGCACGTCGATGCGTATGCCAGGGTGGGTTTGCTCAAACTGGTGGAAAGTTGCCGCGAGGATGTCGCCGGCGCTGTCTTCGCCCGCCAAGCCGGAGAAGTCGGGCAGCCACACGACGAGTTGGCGATTATCGAGCTGCGGCGAGTCCGCGGCGTCATCCGGCGCACCATTCGTCGCCGGCAAGGCAGTCTCCACAGGGGCCGGCGCGGACGGCTGCGCTGCCGGCGCGGTCGTGGGCCAAGCCAATGCATCGTCACAGGCGGTTAGCGCGGCCAGCGCCAACAAGAGGGTTAGCCCGCGCACAAGCGGCTGCAGACGGGAACCTATATATGAAATCGGGCGTGACATCAGGCGGGCCATGGCTTCCTAGCAGCACAGGTACACGCAGCGCAGGGACAGGATGGGCTGCCTGCGACGCGCCATCGTGGTATCGGTCATCCACGCGCCAATTATAGCACAACGCTGCGGGACAGCCTGTTGCATGTGACATGCATGGATGCAACCGCGCCGCGGCAGAGGATGCCCGGTTGCGCGATTGTGCGGGTTTGCATAAGTTCATTTGTGGGCGGATTGGGCTGTGTGCTACAATCAACCGCGCGATGTCCAACACTCAACCCCGTGTAGCGCGCACTTCCTGGCCTGTATACGGCCATGAATGGGCCATAGAATATTTACAGCGTGTGATCGAAGCGGGCCTAGCCGATGCGCAACATGCAGGCAGGGGGCCGCGACACGCGTATTTGTTCGTAGGGCCGGCGCAGGTGGGCAAGAGTACGCTGGTGCATGCCTTTGCCCAGGCCCTCATGTGTACGCACGCGGGGGCGCGGCCGTGCGGCGAGTGCCGCTCGTGCCGGCTGATGGCGAAGGGCGGCCATCCTGATTTTCAACTGGTGCAGCCGACAACCAAGGACGGCGAGGTAGACCGCGCGGGGGGCATGTTGCGCGTCGAGCAGGCCGGCGCGCTGATCCACGACGCAGCCTTGAGTCCGGTCGAAAGCCGCTATCGGGTCTTCGCCATCCAAGACGCCCATCGCGCCAACGACAGCTTCTCCAATAAGCTGCTCAAGACGTTGGAGGAGCCGCCGGAGGGCGTGGTGCTCTGCTTGACGGCGCTGGACCGGGCGGGGCTGCTGCCCACGATTGTGAGCCGCTGCGAGGTGTTGGAACTACGCCCGCTCTCTGTGCCGGAGGTCAAAGCCGCCTTGATGGCGGGCTGGGGCGTGGAGGACGCACGCGCCGAGCTGCTGGCGCGGCTGTGCAACGGACGGCTGGGCTGGGCGGTGCGCCAATTGCAGGACGGCGCCGCCGAAACGCAGCGCCTGGAAACATTGCAAGAACTGTGGCGGCTGGCCGCGGCCGGGCGCATTGAACGGCTGGATTTTGCCGCGGCGACAGCCGGCAAGCGTGAAAATGAGCAGTTGTTCGGACTGTTGGAAGCCTGGGCGACGTGGTGGCGCGATGTGCTGCTGGCACAGAACGGTTGCCTGGACGCCATCAGCAATGTCGACCAGGCCGCCGAAGTAGAGCGCCAGGCGCACGGCCTGCCGCAGGCCGAGGTGTGCGGCTTTCTGCGCACGTTACAGCGCGTGGAGGGCTATCTGCACCACACGGTCAACACCCGGCTGGCGTTGGATGTGCTGGCGCTGGAGTTGCCGCGCTTGCCGGCCTAGCCGCGGGCGCATTGCCTGTCGGCGCGGGGTCGCCCCCGGCTGATATTAGCTGGTTCGCGCCGGCAACACGCATGATTGAACCAATTTCTCGGCGGCGAGCCGCAAGGCCGCGCGGCCGGTTGCGCAAGGAGAGACAACCTAATGCCGACTGTTATAGGCGTGCAGTTCCGACCGGTGACCAAACTCTATCACTTCAGCCCAGGCGTGTATTTGGACCTGGGGATGGACGACTTTGTGGTGGTGGAAACGGCGCGCGGGCAAGAAGTAGCGCAGGTGATCGCCCCGCCGCACGTGATCGACGACAGCGAAGTGGTGGGCGAAATGAAGGCGGTGGCGCGCCGCGCCAATGCCTGGGATTTGGTGCAGAAGGATAAATGGGAGCACAAAGAGGCCGAGGCGCTGGCGATGTGCCAAGAGAAGGCGCGCACTGCGCGGCTGGACATCAAGATGGTGCGCTGCGAATACAGCTTCGACGGCGGGCGTCTGCTGGTCTATTTTTCGTCGGAGTCGCGCGTGGATTTTCGCGACCTGGTGCG
>JBBSBO010000194.1:0-5653 GCA_038251215.1 Caldilineales bacterium | reverse complement strand
GGCGTCTTTATCCACGAAAGCGCGCACTGGAGCGCGGCCCGGCTGCTGGGTCTGCGCACGGGCAAATTCCGCGTGTGGCCCAAACGCCAGGGCAAGCATATCGGCCTGGGCAGCGTCAGCGTACAGACCGGCGGCCCCCTGGCCGACAGCCTGGTGGGCATGGCGCCGCTCCTGGTGGGCACGGCGCTGATCGCCCTGATCTCGCATTACGTCTTCAACTCCGGCGAGCTGCTCAACGCCATCGTGGCGCGCGATGGCCGCGGCGCAGCGTTGGCCTTCCGCCAGGCCCTGGGCGAGCCGGACGGCGTGTTGTGGGCCTACCTGCTCTTCAGCATCGCCAACGCCATGATGCCCAGCGCCAGCGACCGCGAGCCGCTCAAGCCCGTCGTGCTCTACGCGCTGATGGCGATCGTCCTCTACTTCTTCCTTGGCCTGCCGCTCAACCCCTTTACGCAGTTCCTCACCTGGTCCACGCCCGTACTCCAGAACGTGACCGGCGCCTTCATGTTCACCATCCTCCTCGATGCCATCGTACTCGCCGTACTCTTCCTCATCCGCAAGCTGATCCGCATGTAGGGAAAAAGCCTTCCACCACAGAGGATCACAGAGGAGAGCGAGAGGGGGACATTTGCCGCACCAGAGCGCGGAGAACGTAGAGAACAGCCTAAATAATGAGGAGGGTTGGCCTTGTGCCAACCCTCCATTTTCTTATTCTCTGTGATCCTCTGTGTTCTCTGTGGTAAATCGTCCTTAGTCGATCTTGGGCAGGTGCGCTAGGCTCTCGCGGATGGCCTCCTCCGGATGGGCGTAGTCGACTAGCTTGCCCGACAGGTACGCCTCATACGAGGAGAGGTCAAAGTGCCCGTGCCCGGATAGGTTGAAGACGATCGTCTTGCTCTCGCCGCTTTCCTTGCACGCCAGCGCCTCGCTCATGGCCGCCTGCACGGCGTGCGCCGACTCCGGCGCGGGTAGAATGCCTTCCGTGCGCGTGAAGTGGAGCGCGGCGTCGAAGATGGCGGTCTGTTGCACGCCGCGCGCCTCGATCAAGCCGGCGTTGGCTGCTGCGCTGACCTGCGCCGCCATACCGTGATAACGCAGCCCGCCGGCGTGGATCGGCGCCGGCATAAACTCATGCCCCAGCGTGTGCATCTTGATGATCGGCGTCAGCGCCGCCGTGTCGCCATAGTCATAGGCATACATGCCGCGCGTGATGCTGGGCGTGGCGGTCGGCTCCACGGCGATGAAGCGCGTCTGCTTGCCGCCCACGATGTTCTCGCGCAGCAGCGGGAAGGCAAAGCCGCCGAAGTTGCTGCCGCCGCCCACGCAGCCGATGGCAATGTCCGGCCAATCCGCGCCCGCCACCTCCAGTTGCTTGATCACTTCCTGGCCGATCACCGACTGGTGCAGCAACACATGGTTGAGCACGCTGCCCAGCGAGTAGTTCGTGTCCTCGCGCGTGGCGGCTTCTTCCACCGCCTCGGAGATGGCGATGCCCAGGCTGCCGGGGCTGTTAGGGTCCTTCGCCAGGATCTGCCGCCCGGCGTTCGTCTGCTCGCTCGGGCTGGCGACGACCGACGCGCCCCACGTGTGCATCATGATGCGTCGATAGGGCTTCAGGTCATAGCTGACGCGCACCATGTATACCTTGCACTCGATGCCAAACAGGGCGGAGGCAAAGGCCAGCGCGCTGCCCCATTGACCCGCGCCCGTCTCGGTCGTCAGCCGCTTCACGCCGGCTTCTTTGTTGTAATAGGCCTGGGCCACCGCCGTATTCGGCTTGTGGCTGCCCGCGGGGCTGACGCCCTCATACTTGTAGTAGATCTTGGCCGGCGTATCCAACGCCTTCTCCCAACGGTGCGCCCGATACAGCGGCGAGGGCCGCCACAGGTGATAGATCTCCTGCACTTCGTCGGGGATCTCGATGTAGCGCTCCGTACTCATCTCCTGGGCGATCAACGCCATGGGAAAAAGCGGCGCCAAATCCTGCGGGCCGACCGGCTGATGCGTAACCGGATGCAGCGGCGGCGGCATCTCCACGCCGGCAGCCGGAAAATCGGCGTTGATATTGTACCAATGCGTAGGCATGTCTCGTTCGGACAAGACGATTTTCGTCAGTTCGCTCATTTTTCGCTGCCTTCCCTTGGGATAGATGGACGCCTAGCTATGGCGCGCTAGGTCACAGCGATTATACCTACGCCCGCCCCGGTAGACAAACGCCCGCGCGCAAACAAGTGTAGCGACGCCTGGGGCGTCGCTACACGAGGAACCTAATTGAGTTGTCCGCCTGCGAGCGACCTAGCTCAGGTGCGCCTGGAGCTTGCTCACCAACTGGGGCTTGGGCTGGAAACCAACGATGCGTTCCACCGGCTCGCCGTTCTTGAAGAGCAGCAGCGTCGGGATGCTGAAAACGCCATAGGCCATCGCCGTATTCTGGTTACTGTCCACGTCCAGCTTGCCGATGGTCAGCTTGCCGTCCATCTCGGTCGCCAACTCTTCCAGCACGGGGGCGATCATCTTGCAAGGGCCGCACCACTCCGCCCAAAAATCCACCAGAACCGGATGCTCCGACTCCAGAACTTCCTTCTCAAACGTGCTATCCGTCACATGCACCGGCTTGCTCATTATCTTCTCCTCAGTTGCTTGATTTCTCGCGTTGGGCCACGCTATCAAAAAAGCGTTTGGCCGTCGCTTCGGTTACCATATTTTGTCGTGCCGTTTATTTTTCGCACAGGACACGCAGCCATGCCGTAAGACGCACTACAAAAAACATAGTACCCGACATCCTGGCGTTTGTCAAAGTACACGGGCGAAAATTCTCTAAGATTCATCTCTGCGTAGTTTGTTCCGGGATTGCGCCCAGTGCATCCCGCCTTACTTTCATGCGCCGTCATGCGGTCTATACTGGACACAAAGAATACGCCCGCCAATCGAACGCTCGATTTTATGAAATAGAAGCTGATACAACCAGGAGGAAACACATGAATCGCATTGCCGAACTACGTCAAGAGGGCCAAAGCATCTGGCTCGACTATATCGAACGCGGCATGTTGCAGGAGGGCAAACTGACCGCCCTGGTGGAGGCGGGCGTGCGCGGCGTCACCTCCAACCCCACCATCTTCCAGCAGGCCATCGCCTCTGCCTCCAGCCACGCCTATGACGACGATCTGCGCCGTCTGGTCGAGAGCAGTCACGACGCCAAGTCCATCTTTGAAGAATTGGCCGTAGCCGACATCCGCATGGCCGCCGACATCCTGCGTCCCGTGTATGACGAGGCAAAGCGCAGCGACGGCTTCGTCAGCATCGAAGTCGCGCCCGACCTGGCGCACGACATGCAGGCCACGATCGCCGAGGCGCGTAGCCTGTGGGCTGCTGTCGACCGCCCCAACGTGATGATCAAGGTGCCGGCCACGCAAGAGGGCATCGGCGCCATCCGCCAACTGATCAGCGAAGGCGTCAACGTCAACGTCACGCTGATCTTTGCCCTGGATCGCTACTCCGAGGTGATGGAAGCCTATCTCTCCGGCCTGGAGGATCGCCTGGCGCAGGGCCGCGCCATCGACCACGTCGCCTCCGTCGCCAGCTTCTTTGTCAGCCGCATCGACTCCAACGTAGACGCGCGCCTGGACAAACTCGGCGGCGAGCAGGCCGCCCAACTGAAGGGCCGCGTGGCCGTCGCCAATGCCAAGCTCGCCTATCATCAGTTCCAGCAGGTGTTCGCCGGGCCGCGCTGGCACAAGCTGCAAAGCGCCGACGCGCAGGTGCAGCGCCCGCTGTGGGCCAGCACCAGCACCAAGAACCCCGCCTATTCCGATCTGCTCTATGTGGACACGTTGATCGGCCCGCACACGGTCAACACCATGCCGCCGGACACGCTCAAAGCCTTCCGCGACCACGGCATGGTGCGGCGCACGGTCGACCAAGATGTGGGCCAGGCTGAGCAGACATTGCAGGCCCTCAAGGCGCTGGGCATCTCCATGCACGCGGTAACGGACGAGCTGGAAGCCGAGGGCGTGAAGAAGTTCGCCGATTCCTATGACGAACTGCTCGCCTCCATCGAGCAGCGCCGCAGCGAAATGACTGCCGCGCGATAGAAGAACAAGACAATAAGACGCTTCGACTGCGACAAACGCAAACAAGGACAGGCACACAGCCTGTCCTTTGTCTTTTCTTTGCGTCCTTTGCGTTCTAGACGGTTTGCTCTAGCGCTTGGTGTACTGCGGCGCCTTGCGGGCGCGCTTGAGGCCGGCCTTCTTGCGTTCCTTGGCCCGCGCATCGCGCGTCAAAAAGCCCGCAGCCTTCAGCGTAGGCCGCAGATTGATGTCGGATTCGCACAGCGCGCGGGCAATGCCCAGCCGCACCGCCGAGGCCTGCCCGCTTTCGCCGCCGCCGCGCACGTGTACACTGATGTTATAGGCAGCGTCCGTGCCGGTCAGCAGCAGGGGCTGGCGCAGAATCATCTTGTCCAGGTCGCGACCAAAATACTCGACCATCGGCAGCTCATTGACAACGATCTCGCCCGTGCCGGAGTACAGACGCACGCGCGCCGTAGCCGTCTTGCGCCGACCGATTGCTTCTATATACTCAGCCATGTGTCATCCTCTCCTACAGTTCCAACATCTTGGGCTGCTGCGCCTCGTGCGGATGCGTGTCGCCGGCATAGATGCGCAGCTTCTTCATCTGCGCGTTGCCCAGCTTCGTCTTGGGCACCATGCCCTTGACGGCCTCGAAGATCACGCGTTCCGGGAAACGATCCAACTGCTCGCGCATCGTGCGGCTCTTCAGCCCGCCGGGATAGCGCGAATGCCGGTAATAGCGGACGTTGTCCAGCTTGTCGCCGGTCACCACGATCTTCTCGCAGTTGGTCACGATGACAAAGTCGCCCCCGTCCACATGCGGGCTAAACGTCGGCTTGTGCTTACCGCGCAAAATCTTGGCGATCTCCGAAGCCAGCCGGCCCAGTGTCTTGCCGGAGGCATCCACCACCCACCATTCACGGCTTTCTTTGGCTTCTTCGGCGCTTGGACTATATGTCTTCACGCTATTCACTCCTAGTTTTTGATAATGCCTAACCGAATTCGTTGCGTTTACTTGGCTGCAATTACTTCGCTGCGTTCAATGCATGACGTTCGCAATTCGTCCGTGCGCCGCGCCTGTCATAGGCTGCCGGCGCCAAAACCATCCATTTCCTGCGGATAGACCACTCGCTCCAGCGTTAAGCCACAGGCCGGGGCAGGCGGCGCCGCCAGGCTGCGATCCCTGGCGTGCAGAATTTCTTTGACATCCTCGGGCCGCCGCGTGCCGCGCCCTACTTCCAACAACGTCCCGGCAATCGAGCGCACCATCTGGCGCAGGAAACCGTTGGCCGTAATCGTCAGCACCACACGACGACCGGGGTAACAGTCCAGCGGCGCCAGTGACGCAGACTCTTCCTCCCAACGCACTTCCAGCACCCGTCGCACAGTGTTCTCGCCTTGCGTCGGCCTGCCGAACGTAGCGAAATCGTGTTCGCCCAGCAAATACTCGCTCGCCTCTTGCATGCGCGCCAGTGATAAGGGCCGCGACTCATAGGCGGCAAACCGATCCGTCAGCGGCGACCGATCCGGCAGAGCAAACCCTGCGTCGACGCACTCATCGCCATTGCCCATCAACACGC
>JBBSBO010000193.1:0-5680 GCA_038251215.1 Caldilineales bacterium | reverse complement strand
GGAAAATCTGTCGAGCAGAGGTTGTTTAGACGCGTGGCTCGCAAGGTGCGTGCCAGGGCGCGAAATTCGTATAGTTACGCAACATCCGTGCGCCGTGTGCTAGGGAGACGTGTCACGCGTCCCCCCTTCCCCCCTCGCATGGTCGCTTGCCGCGCGCCTCGAGACATCTCCAGATCGATCGCTGATTAACGCCTGATTTTGCCGAAAAACGCACGCGGATTGGGAGATCGCTTCCCAGGCGCGGCTCGAACCGGACGTATACTTCGCTTTATACACTTCGCTATACGTAACCGGCGCACGTAGAAGCGATGGCCGGATCACGGCTAGACCGCTATTGGTTTGTTCGTGTAGACGCGAGATCTGCCGGAGAGCGCTTGCGCCGACATGGATTGTTTGGACGAGGAAAGTGCATGGACGCACCCAGTTCCGACACGCTCGACCCGCGCATGAGCCTTGGCTTGGTAAGCCTTACTGTGTCCGACGTGGCGCGGTCGCTTGAATTCTATCAAGAGGCGCTTGGCCTGCAAGTGCAGCGTCGCCAAGAGGGAGCAATCTATCTCGGCGCGGGCGCGCAGGAATTAGTTGCGCTGAGCGAGACGCCGGACGCAGTCAAGGCCGCCCGCACAACAGGCCTCTATCACTTCGCCTTGCTTGTGCCGTCGCGCTTGGCCTTGGCCTATGCCATGCAGCGCCTGGCGGCGCGTGGCGCCGCGATCACAGGCGGGGCGGACCATGGCGTGAGCGAGGCGATTTACCTTGACGATCCGGACGGGAATGGCATCGAGATCTACCGCGACCGCCCGCGCTCGGCTTGGCCGCGGGCCAACGGCGCGCCGGCGATGACGACCGACCCGCTCGACGCGCGCGGGATCTTGGCCGAAGCGGACGGCGCGCCCGTGCCGCCGGCGTGGTTGGAGCCTGCGACCGTGCTGGGACATATGCACTTGCATGTGGCGCACTTGGACGAGGCCATCGAGTTTTATCGCCGCGTTGTGGGGTTGGAGTTGCAAATGAGGTATGGAGCCGCTGCGGCGTTTCTTTCCGCCGGCGGCTACCATCATCATATTGGCCTGAACACGTGGAATGGGGTCGGCGCGCCGCCACCGCCGGCGCACAGCATCGGCATGCGCTATTTTACAATGCGTTTAGCCAACGCGGAGGAGCTGGGCCGTCTGCGCGAGCGGCTCGAGGCTGCGCAGGTTGCGTATGAAGTGAAAGGGGACGGCGTGCTGGCGCGCGATCCCTCCACCAATAAGGTACTATTTGTCGCCGGCTAGGCGATGCGGACAATCGGCTAATCGGAACCAGCCACACCGCTTATGAGCGATGGGGCTGCTATAATACGTATAGAAGAAATTGCCGCATATGAGAGAAAGGATGGAACCGATGAAGCCTTTTAAGAAACCGACAGACGCCGAACTGAAGAAGCGTCTCACGAACGAGCAGTACCAGGTGACGCAGCACGAGGCGACGGAACGCCCCTTCCACAACGACTATTGGGAGAACAACGAGCAGGGTATCTATGTCGACATCGTGTCGGGCGAGCCGCTGTTTAGCTCGCTGGACAAGTACGACGCCGGCTGTGGCTGGCCCAGCTTCACCAAGCCGCTCGACTCTGAGCAGATCACGACGCGCAAGGACCGCAAGCTGTGGACGCCGCGCACCGAGGTGCGCTCTACGGTAGCGGACTCGCACCTGGGGCATGTTTTTGAGGATGGGCCGCAGCCGACGGGGCTGCGCTACTGCATCAACTCGGCGGCGCTGCGCTTTGTGCCGCTCGACGAGTTGGAGGCCGAGGGTTACGGCGCATATCGCGCCCTCTTCGCGCAGGAGCAGACCGAGGAAAACTGATCACCGCACACAATTCACCGCAAAGGCGCAAAGAACAGCAACAGCAAGAACAGCAATAGCTAGAGGTACTCATTGCGGAGAACGCAGAGTACAACAGAGGTCAATCACGGCAGAGGTGTAAGGAAAGACTGAGGGCGTCCATGAGGGCGCCCTCGGCTTTTTCGGAGGGGTCGCCGAAGATAAACGGGCGACGCGAGCGATCTCGCCGCGACTTTGGGCGTCGATAGCGTCAATGTTAGGATGAACGGACATCGAACAGCCTTCGTTGTCGCCCCCTACGGCGTCAGCCCAATTTTCATAGATAGGTAGGATCATGCTCGAGACCGCGGATAGCTTCGCAGTAGACGAAAGCCTGGAGCCGGGCCTGCGCTATACGGAAGAAATCAAGCGCGAAAACGATGCCCGCCCGCAGAGGGTCTGCAAGCTGTGGGCAGAGGGTATGCAGGAGCCGGTCAGCCAACTGACCATTGTCTCGTTCGAGAAACGCTTTGGCGCGGTCTCCGTGTTCGGCGAGGGGTTGGGGGGCGTTTCCACGCACCCGCAGCAGCGGCAGAAGGGGTACATCGGCAAGCTGCTGCGGCGCGTGTGCGTCAGTATGGCGGCGCGCGTGGATGTGGGCTTTGTGTCGGAGGCGATTGAGGGACTCTACGAGAAGTTCGGCTTCGTCAATTGCTTGACGGAGGGCGAGTTTGTGCTGCCGCTGCGCTTCATCGAGCGGCTGCAGCGCGCCCCTGTGCAGCCGGGGCGCAGTCTGCGGCCTTTTTCGCCGGACGACCTGCCCGCCATGGTCGAGCTGTTCAATACGGCGCACGGACAACGGCCCTGGTCGCACGTGCGCCCCAATACGTGGAACGAACTGCGTGCGCCGCGCACCTGGCAGGCCGGTTCGGAGGCGGTGGTGCTGCAGGAAGACCCTGCCCAAGCGGGCGGCGGCTTAGCGGGCTATGCCATCGTGACGGAGCGGCGCTTTGGCGTGGTCTATGCGCCGTATGTTATCCACGAGTTGGCGGCGGCGGACGTCGATGCCGCGCGGCGGCTGTTGGCGTACGTGGCGGCGATGGGCGCCGAGCAGGGCGCGGTCGAGCTGCGGCTGCGTGAGCCGCGCGACAGCGCCGCGGGCCGTGTGGCGCGCGGCTTAGGCGGCGAGTACCGCCTGCATGACCCGGCGTCGGGCGGCATGATGGGCGGCATCTTCCGGCGTGAGCCGTTGTTGGCGGCGTTGGAGCCGGAGCTGCGGCGGCGCGTCACTCCATGCAAGGCGGCGGCGGGGCATGATGCGGCCTTTGTCTTGCTGGCGCAGGGCGGGCTGATCGAGGATGATCACACGCTGCTGCGGCTGCTGCTGGGCTATAGGTCCATGGCAGACGTGAAGGCGGGGGATGCTGACGGGGCCGATGCAGTGGGGATCGCCACGAGTCCCTATGCGGCGGTGCTGAGCGCGTGGTTCCCCGGCGGCGGCGCGCCGACACTGCCGCAGGCCTATGCGCACGAGTTGGACCGCTATTAGGCGCGTGCATGTAGCTCCTGCGGGAAGTTTGCCGGCTTCCCGCAGGAGCGCCTGTAGGGTGTTGCACCGGCTCGTTGCCTCAGCGCGTCCGGCGGCATGGAGGCGGGCCTAGAGGAGCGAACGCGCCTCGGCCAGCGCGGCTTCGTCGCCGCGCGTAGGGCGAAACTCCAGGCCGACGTACCCCGTGTAGCCCACTTCAGCGATAGCCTTGAAGATGGCGCGGTAGTCCAGATCGCCGCCCACGAGTTCTCCGCGCCCCGGAGCGCCCGCCACGTGGATGTGGCCGATCCACGGGGCGTACTGGCGCAGGTGGGCGATGATGTTGCCCTCGGTGACCTGCTGGTGGTAGATGTCGTAGAGGATCTTAAGGTTGGGCGAGTCGACGTCGGCGATGAGGTCCATGGCCTGCGCCATGGTGGTGAGCCAGTAGCCGGCGTGGTCGACGCGCGGGTTGAGCGGCTCGAGGACGAGGGTGACGTCGTGGTCGGCGGCGGCAGCGGCCATGGCGCGCAGCTTGCGCAGCACGCGGCGGCGCGTGATTTCGTAGCTCTCGTCGGCGACGACGTTGCCGGTGGTGACGATCAGGGTCGAGCAGTCCAGCGCACGGGCGGCTTGGGCCGAGTCGATCACGCCCTGGACGTGTTCTTCGGCGCCGGAGCGTCGCACGAGCGAGAAGCCCGGTTCGCACATGATGCCGGCGACGGCGAGGCCGTTTTCGAGCTGGGCGGCGCGCACGGTGTCCAGGTCTTTGGCGCTCCAGCCCCAGAACTCGAAGGCGTTGTAGCCGGCCTGTTTGACCAAGGGGATGCGCTGCTCGAAGGGCAGGTTGGGCCAGAACATTTCGATGCAGATGGATAGTTTGGGTGATGCGGGCATGGCGGGATCTCCTGAGGGTGAGGGGCGGTCATCGAGTGAATCAACCCCTGCATTATACTATACGGCCCGCACCGATGCGGCTTTGCGGCGTATCATTATGTATGGGCGCGACGTATTCAGGCAGGCGGCACGGTGCAGGGACGGCCCCGCGGGGGCGAGGGGAGAGGTTTTTCGCAATTGCAAAGACCCTCACAGTCCGCCGGGGAAAACCTGGTATGCTACAGGGGTAGTTTCGCGATGCAGTGTTGCGATAGAGCGGCTGATTGCCGGGCAAGCCGGCCGTGATGTAGGTGGCGCGGCTTGTTATGGAAGAAGCACGGAAGGGAACAAAGCAGTATGTATATGATGCACAACGAACTGATGGCCCTCCACGAGCAGCGTCTGAAGGACCTGCGGCTGGATTACGTGGAGAGTGTCCGGCAGACGGCGCGCTGGAAACATGGCGCCGGCGCGGTGATCCAACGGTTTGGCGTGTGGTTTGCACTTTTGGGCAAGCGCATGCAGGCTACGGCTGATGGAAAGGCCGCGGCGAACCTGCAACGGAGCAGGGAATATCGCATGGAACCTGTGCGGGTGCGCACCCGCTAGGACGTGGGCCGCAGGGTTGCGGCTAGTTTTGATAGACAAAAATATATAGGAACGCGACGCCTGGCGCGGAGGGGGACACGAGTTGCGTGGCCGCCTCTGCGCCAGGCTCATTGGAAGGGCGAGGACAAGGAGAGGATCAGGAGAGCGCCATCCTGGGCAGACGCGGCGAGTGTGGTATGATAAAAGCCGGCTGAAGCATTTCCCTCGCACGGTTGGCCTGTTTTGCCCATGCTGAACATCCATTCTCAATATCGATTCCCAAGCAGGAGGCGACACAATGGATCAGAGCCGCGGCCAAGCCTCAGCGCCGCAATTGCTGCGCAAGCCCTACTTCTGCGCGGCGACCCACGAAGAGCGCGAGTATTTTCTCTATTTGCCCGCGGGCTATGAGTCCGAGCCGGAGCGGAGTTGGCCTGTGCTGCTCTTTTTGCATGGCGGCGGCGAACGCGGCGACGGGCGCGGCGACCTGGACTGGGTGCTGCTGCACGGCGCGCTGGGCGAGGCGTGGGTCCACCGGCACGAGCTGCCCTTTATCATCATCGGGCCGCAGCTGCCCGTCTTTGGCATGCACGATCAGGTGGCGTTGCGCGCCCAGGAGAACAAGCCGCAGCGTTTGTCGGAGGGCGCGCCCCGGCGCTCCTCGGTCAGCTTCCCACCGCGGCCCTTGCTGGAAAGCGGCGACTTCCCCATGGTGCGCGCCGAGAGCACGCGCCCGCCCCGCTTCGGCGTCAATGATGACTGGGGCGTGAAGGGGGCGACCGGCGGCTGGCAGAACTGCGAGGCCGAACTGCTGGGCATGGTGGACGTTACGCTGCACGACTATCGCGCCGACGCTGGCCGCGTTTACCTGACCGGCCT
>JBBSBO010000192.1:0-5701 GCA_038251215.1 Caldilineales bacterium | reverse complement strand
CTACTTGCGCCGAGGTCAGCGACAACAGCATTTCCAGCAGGCTGCGTATAGGCACACTGCGCCCGCTGCCCAAATTATACGCCTCGCCCGGCTGACAGTGTTGCGCCGCCAGCCAATAGGCGCGTACGACATCACGCACGTCGGTAAAGTCACGTGCGGCGTCGAGGTTGCCCACCGCCAGCACCGGCGCGCGTTGTCCCGCCTCGATCTCTGCGATCTGTCGTGCAAAGGCGCTGGCCGCGAAATCGTCCGACTGCCCCGGCCCGAGGTGATTGAAGCTGCGAATGCGGATCGTGGGCAGGCCGTGGCTGTACCAATACTGCAGGGCCATCATATCCTGCGTGAGCTTGCTCACCCCGTATGGGCTGTTGGGGCGGAAGGGCGTTTCCTCGTCCACGGGCAGGTCTTCGGGCCGCAGCAGGCCGTAGACCTCGTTGGAGGTGACGACGAGCGTGCGGCACTCGGGCCGGCGGCGGCGCAGCGCCTCCAGCAAATGGAGCTGGCACTGGATATTCAGCTCGTAGGTCGCCCAGGGTTGCTGCCAACTGCCGCCCACATCGCTCCAGGCGGCTAGGTGCATGACATAGTCGGGCTGCACTTCTTCCACCAGCTCGCTGACCCACAGGGCGTTGCGCAGGTCGCCGCGATGCAACTGTAAGCGGTGGCGCAGGTGGGCGATGCGGCGGTCGTGGCGATGGATCACGCCGTGGATCTCGATGTCCGCGCCCGCGGCGTCCGCGATGCCGTTGGCTGCGGCTCCGTCTGCGCCGCCCGTCAGATATTCGGCCAAATGGCTGCCGGCAAAGCCGGCGATGCCCGTCAGCAGTAGACGCACGATTGTTCGCCTTTTTCAGGGCCGCCGCCGGCGAAATGCTGCCGGCAGGCTGCGAGTGATCTGCGCGCAAGCCAAGCGCAGTCTTGCGGTCAGTATAGTGCAAAGCCATGGCGCACGGAAAACCGGGCCGCAATTCCACGGCGAAGGCAGGTCGGGGCCAGTTCCGCCGGCTTATTGCCGGCCTCTTATTCGCCTCTTGTTTGCTGCACAATTCAAATGAGAATCAAATAGAGCACATGTATCCTGCCAACACTCGCCCGCTACAATGATGACAGCAAAGTAGGCGAGTGGGACGGAGCAAGTGTTCTATGGTGAGTGTGCAACCCAATACATCCGATCGGGTAACGGCCTGGCGCATCCGCGATGCGCTGGCGGCGCACCCGCTGCTGGGCGGGGCTGCGGCGCAGATCCGCATCACCGCCACGCACGACGGCATCAGTCTGGAAGGGTGGGTGCTGGACGAGGACGTACGCACGCTGGCGGCGAAGATGGCGCTGCGTGCCGCGGGACGGCGATCCGTGCAGTTCCGGCTCGCCGTCAAGCCTTGCCGGTCCTTCGAGGTGTAAAGAAATAAACCGCAAAGAGCGCGAAGGGCGCAAAGAAAAAGCAAGAGAAAAGCGGATTCCCCACAGAGGATCACAGAGAACCACAAGACCTTAACCGTTTTTTGAGAGGCGCTTCAAATTACAGAGGAAACAGAAGAAGTCGGCACAAGGCCTGCCCTTTTGTTTCCTCTGTGGTGAACCGCTTTTGTTCTTCTCTGCGGTTTGCCCTTTTTTTATTGCCCCGTCAGATAATTTCGCACATTCACCGCGTGCTCTTCGAACGTCTTAGCGAAGACGTGGCGACCTGACCCGTCGGGGAGGGCGACGAAGTAGATGTAGTCGTGCTCGGCGGGCGTGAGCACCGCCTGGATGCTGCTCAGGCCGGGCGCGGCGATTGGCCCCGGCGGCAAGCCGTCGTTGAGATACGTGTTATACGGGCTGATCACGCTGCTGTACTCCTCCAGGAAGACAGGCGTCTTCCACCACTGCCCGGATTCCGCCTGATAGCCCATGGCGTACTGCACAGTGGGGTCCGCTTCCAGCCGGATGCCGTTGGCGAGGCGATTGAGATAGACGCGGGCGATGTCGGGCCGCTCTTCCGGCACGACGGCCTCGCGCTCGACGATGCTCGCCAGCGTCAAGACGGTGTAGAGGTCGAGCGTCGTCGTGCCGCTCTGCACCGCCTGCTCGTACAGCGGAACCACGCGCGAGGCAAAGCCGTCCAGCTGGCGCGTCAGCACGTCCGCCGCCAACGGCGCCACAGCGGGGATCTCATACGTGTCCGGGAAGAGATAGCCCTCTAGGCTCGCGCCCGCCGGCCTGTCCTGCAAAAAGGCATAGTCCGCCAAGTCCAACCCCGTGAGGTCGCCTTCCAGCACGCGGCGGCGATACTCCTCCAATTCCCCCGAAGACTCGCCGAAGATGTCAGCCTCGTCCAGGTAATCCGCCACCTGTTCCAGCCGCCAGCCTTCGGGGATGGTGATCGTGATGCTGGCGGCTTCCGCCTGTTGCAGCGCGTCCACGATCTCGGCCGGCGTCATCGACGGCGCCAGGATAAACGTGCCCGCCTCCAACTGCGCCGCCAGCCCGTTGACGCGCACATACGCCTCGAAGAGCAGGTCGTCCTCGATCAGGCCCGCCGCCACCAGGTTCTTGCCGATCACGCGTGCCGGCGTCCCCGGCTCCACCTCGAAGCGCACGGGGCGACTGTCCACGCTGAGGGGTTTGTCGACCATCGCCAAATTCGAATTGAGATAGGCTGTCAACACGCGCTCGCCGTTGGTGGCGCCGCTGCTGCACCCGCCCAAAAAGATCAACGCGCCGATTGCCGCCGCCACAAAGATGGCAGTCCAGTTGTGTTTGTGCATGTCTCTATGCCTGGTCAATGATTGCCGGCGCCCGCCGAACCGATGGGCGGAAGCCCCCTCGGCGCGCCGTGAGAAGTGGATGAAGCGTTGCGCGCCGACGCGGCCCGCTGCATGCCGGCGTCGCGTTCCAACAGCTTGCGCAGACCGGCCTCCAACTGCACACGCGGCCGATAGCCAAGCAGGCGACTCGCCTTGGAGACGTCTGCCACCAACCGCGCGATGCCGCCTTGCGCCTCCATGTTGTACAGCACATTGGCCTCTTGCTGTGTGATGCGGCTGATCGCTTCTACCAACGCGCGGATCGAAGTCTCCTCGCCGCTGCCCACGTTGATGATTTGCCCGTCCACGCCCGGCGCTTCGCCCGCAGCGATCAGGGCGTCCACCACATCATCGATGAAGACGAAATCGCGCGTTTGGCTGCCGTCGCCGTTCACCACCACCGAGCCGCGCCGCAAGATTTGCAGCGCAAACTGCGGGATGACGGGCGCATGCGCCGGCGGCGCGGGCTGTCCCGGCCCGTAGACGTTGAAGATGCGCATCGCCACCGTCTCGAACTTGGCGAGCCGCCCCAACGTGAAGAGATATTGCTCCGCTGCCACCTTGCTCACGGCGTAGGGCACGGAAGGCCGCGTGGGCATCGTCTCGTCGACGGGCTGCACGTCCTGGTCGCCATAGACCGTGGCGCTGCCGGCAAAGACCACGCGCCGCACGCCGCCTACGTCGCGACACGCCTCCAGCAGGCTGACGGTGCCGCCGACGTTGACCTCATTGTACTCGCGCGGGTAGAGCACCGAGGCCTGCACGCTGACACGCGCCGCCAAATGATAGACCACGTCTACGCGCTGCAACAACGACCACAGCTTGGGCACGTCGCGCACGTCGCCGCGGTTAAAGTTGATGCCTGGGTTGAGCTGAGCCGGATCGCCGCTGCTTAGGTCGTCCAGCACGCGCACATAATGGCCGCTGCGATGAAGTTGATTCGCCAACCGGCTGCCGATGAAGCCGGCGCCGCCGGTAACAAGCACACGCATTTCCCCTCCTGTTCCTCCGCTGCCGCTGCGCCTGCACTTGCACCTGCATCGACCCGCAGCGCGCCGCAACGACCGTGGCGGCTAGTATAGCACCGCCCGATCACGGCGGAAAATTGATCGGCTGCAAAACTGCCAAGGAACGCTTAGGGCGGGAGTTCAATACTGGACGTCATCGCGGTCGGTCGACTGCCGCGTGGACGAGTCCATCGAGTCCTCTTCGCCCTCATCCGCCACGACAGGCGGCGCAGCTAAGCCAGGCAACGGCGCGTCGGGCGTCATCAACGCGTTGTAGCTGCGACAGGCTTCGATCAGATTGAGCGCCGAGAGGCGCCCGGCGGTGCTCACCTCGATCGCCGTGCTGGGCAAACTCTCGGCGTGCAGCAGCTGGGCGGCGATATCGTCCACGCCTATGCCTTTCGCCTCCAGCGCCGCCACGTCCTGCGCCAGCTCGCTGAGGCGGTTGATCTTGGCCTGGATGGCGGGCAACGGCTTGCGCCGCACGGGTCCGCCGGCGGGGAAAAGCCGCTCCGGGCGCAGGCTCGCCAGCATGCGCAGGCTGCTCAACACGCCAAAGAGGTCAGCCTCGCGCGTCCATGCACGCTCCTCGCCGCCGATGAAGGCATCGCCGCTGAAGAGCCAGCGCTGCTCCGGCTCGAAGAGGGCGACCTGGTGCGGGCTGTGGCCCGGCGTTTCGATCACGCGCAGGGCATAGGAGGGCGTGCGCACCACGTCGTCCAGCTCGTCGAAGGAACGCACGCAGGCTGTCGCCCGCGGCCTGCCCCACATCACGCGCCGATAGGCGGGCAGGTGCAGCCGCTCCGGCTCTTGGATGGTCGACAGCGCGCCGCGCGGCGCGTAGATCGGCGCGTCGGCAAAATGCTCGCGCAGCAGCGCCAAGCCGCCGATATGGTCCTCATGACCCTGCGTCACGACGATGCGATCCACGTAGACCCGTTCCAACATGCGCAGCAGTTGCGGCGCGGCGCAGCTTGGCCCGGCGTCGATCAGCAGCCCCTCCACCCAATACACCGCCGTCCACGCCAGCGGACGCCCCAACAGGCCGCGCGCCAGCCGGATACATAGGACCGGACCATGCTGTTCCACGTGGATCATTCCGAGCCTCGCTCTTCTCGCCGACCCCTCACGTTCGCTCCTACACGCCCGCCTCTTCACCCTGCGCGATGGCCAGCTCGCACACGCCCTGCACCAGCCGCACCGTCACCTCGGGCGGAATCTTGGCCGTGCGCCCCTCCAGGTCCACACAGATATGGTCCGACGTCCCGCTTGCCAGCAGCGCCTTCTTGCCAGGGCGGCGCACTTCATAGGCGAAGGCCACCTCGCGGCTGCGCAACTGCACCAGCCGCGTGTACACGCACACGGTTTCACCAAAGCGGACCGGCGTGCGATACGCCACGTTGACCGCCGTCACCGCGAAGTGATGGCCGCCCGCCGCAATCTCGTCATAGGGCATGCCCGCCGCGCTCATCCATGCGATGCGCCCGGCCTCGAACCACACCACATAGTTGCTGTGATGCACAATCCCCATGGCGTCGGTCTCGGCAAAACGCACCGGGATCTCCAGACCGACTTCGATATCTTCCCACCGCCACTGCCTCAATGCGTCCCTCCGTCCACTCTATGCGCGGCACGCCTCGGCTCTACACGGCAGCCTACATGTGAATGGCCGTGCCCTCGACGGCGTGAGCCGCCTCGGCAATCGCCTCGCTCAGCGTCGGGTGGCTGTGTACCGTGCGTGCGATCTCGGCGGGCGTAATCTCCATAAACTGCGCCAGGCTCAGCTCGGGCAGCAGTTCGGTCACGTCCGGCCCTACCAGATGCGCGCCCAGGATTTCGCCGTATTTAGCGTCGGCGATGATCTTGACGAAGCCAACCTTGGCGCCCAGCGCCTGCGCCTTGCCGTTG
>JBBSBO010000191.1:0-5701 GCA_038251215.1 Caldilineales bacterium | reverse complement strand
TTTCCGTTCGCGTCGCTTTCCGGTAGAATACACAGCAATGGCGAGTCTGACTCAACGCCCGCGCAGCCCAGACGCCCGAAATACGACCAGCAGACATGTATCGCTTCAGTCATCCATCCACATCAACATCTATAGAATGGAGCACGACTTCGATGAAGATCACAGACATCGAATGCTACCCGGTATGGGGCGGATTCCGCAACTTCCTGTTTCTTGTGGTAGATACCGACGAGGGCATCTACGGCGTCGGCGAGGCGGGCATCACCGGGCGCGAGCTGGCTGCCATCGGCGCGGTCGAACACCTCAAGCCGCTCCTGATCGGCCAGGACCCGGCCCGCATCGAGCACATCTGGCAGACGCTCTTCCGCGGCGGCTTCTTTCCCGCCCAGCGCATCATCACGTCCGTCATCGCCGCCATCGACATCGCCCTGTGGGACATCAAGGGCAAGGCCCTGGGCGTGCCCATCTACGACCTGCTGGGCGGCAAAGTGCGGGACAAGGTCGTCTGCTACCCCCACAACCAGGGCCACAGCTATGAACTGGAGCCGCTGATCGAGTCCTGCCTGCAAACCAAAGAAGAAGGCTGGAAGTTCGTGCGCTGGGGCCTACCCCAGGCCGGCGAACTTCTGGAGCCGCGCCAGGCCGTGCTCGCCTCGATCAAGCAGTTCTACGCCGTGCGCGAAGCCGTGGGCGACGACATCGAGCTGACCTTCGACGTGCATACCCGGCTGGACCTGCCCGATGCGCTGTGGCTGTGCCGCGAGGTCGAGGCCGCCCGCCCCTTCTTCATCGAAGACCCGCTGCGCTCCGAGAACCCGGACTCGTTCAAAACGCTGCGCCCGCGCACCCAGGTTCCCCTGGCTGCGGGCGAGCAGTTCAGCTCCAAGTGGGAGTTCCGCCAACTGATCGAAGAAGAGTGGATCGACTACGCCCGCATCGACCTGTGCATCGCCGGCGGCATCAGCGAGGCGCGCAAGATCGCGGGCTGGTGCGAAACCCACTACATCAAGTTGGCCGTCCACAATCCCCTGGGGCCGATCTCCTCGGCGGCGTGCCTGCAACTGAACCTCGCCACCTCGAACTTCGGCGTGCAGGAGCAGCCGAAAAAGACCGGCACGGTCTTGACCGACGTGGTGCCCGTGCAGCCGGAATGGCAGGACGGCTATCTGCTCGCGCCCACGCGGCCCGGCCTCGGCGTGGAGTTCGACCGCGAGGCCGCACGCAAGCATCCCTTCCAGATGACCGAGCTGCCGCATCTGCACCGCGTGGACGGCTCGTTCACCAACTGGTAGCGCGTTCGAGCAGGGGCGAGTTAGCTGCCGTACTCGTCGATGGCGAGGCTCGCCTCTGCCGCCATCTGTACCAAGGCCTTGCGCACGTCAGCGCGGCTGGTCCAGTCGCGATGATCCCATTCATCGGCGTCGAGGTTATCACCGCCATACAGGATCTGCGCGATCTGTGCGCCGCGGAACTGCGCCACGGCAAAGAGCGCGGCGGCTTCCATCTCCACCGTCACACAGCCTTCCTCGCGGCGCAGCGCCATCTTGGCGCGCGTCTCGCGGAAAATGGCGTCGGTGGTCCATGTCTTCGCCCGCACATACGGCACGCGCCGCCGTTGCAGCACAGCCTCGATCGCCGCCACAGCAGCGATATCCGGCGCGACCTCGCGGGCGGGCGGCAGATAGTGGTACGACGTCCCCTCGTCGCGCACGGCGGACGTAGGCACGACCACGTGCCCCGCCGCGATCTCGCGGTTGAGGACGCCCGCGCCGCCGCACGCGATCAGCTTGCGGCAGCCGTAGGCGATCAACTCCTCCAGCAGGCCCGCAGCCAGCGGCGCGCCTACGCCGGGGTGGAAGATCGCCACGCGCCGCCCCTGCTCCTCGTGTACATACACCGGGTGCGGCCCCATCTCGCTGCGCATCGACACGATCTCCGTGGCGAACCCTTGCGCCACAAGGTCGTTCAGCACATCCTGAAAGAAGGTAATCACGCCGTGTTCGGGCATCTCCGGGTGCGGCTTGACCAGCCGGTACGGGTCGATGATGGCGTCGCGGTCCGGGTCGAATTCGAGGATTGGGTAGAGTTGGCGCATGGCGTGCCGTTCACATGAGTATACGGAAGTTTGAGATAGCAACCGGCTGATCGGCAGCGCTGTGGCCTGGTTTAGGCCGCGGGCCGATCAGCCGGTTGTGCATCATCTTAAGCATGCATCATCTGAAGCGTGGATCAATGCAGCGCGACCCGCGGGCCGCGCTAGGCCTGCATCGCCTGCACCGCGGCGATGGCGTTGCCCACCATCTGCACGGATTTGTCGATCTCTTCGGCGCTGATGATCAGCGGCGGAGCGAAAGCAATGGTATCGCCGATGGCGCGCGTCAGGAAGCCCTGCTCGATGGCGGCTTTGCGTACCTCATCGCCCAAGCCGGCGGGCTTGCGCGTCTCGCGGTCCGCCACCAGCTCGATGGCGCAGATCAACCCCTGGCCGCGCACATTGCCGATGATGGGGAACTCCTCCGCCAGCCCGTTGAGGCCGTCCATCAGCCGCTTGCCCATCTTCACGGCGTTGCCCGTCACGTCCATGCGCTCCAGCAGCTCAATGTTCTTCAACGCCACTGCCGTGCAGGTGGGATGGCCGGAATAGGTGTAGGCGTGCATCCAGCGCTCATTAGCCGGCGCGTTCATGATCACGTCACGGATCTTGTCGGAAATCTGAATGCCGCCCAGGGGCAAATAGCCGCTCGTCACGCCCTTGGCGAAGCTCATGATATCCGGCTCGATACCGTAGCGGGTCAGGCCAAACCAATCGCCCGTGCGCCCAAAGCCGGTGATGACCTCGTCCGCGATCAAGAGTACATCATACTTATCGCAGATCTGGCGCACCAGCGGGAAGTAATCCTCCGGCGGCACAATCACGCCGCCCGCGCCCTGCACCGGCTCGGCGATGAAGGCGCCGACCGTCTCCGGCCCCTCGCGCACGATGGCCTCTTCCAATGCGCGCGCCGCCGCCTGCCCGATCGTCTCGCCGGGCTTGACATCGCCCGAATAGCGGTAGGGGTGCGGGGCGGGAATGTGCAGGAAGTTGGGTACGCGCGGCTCGAACATAGGCCAGAAGCCGGTCATGCCCGTGGCGCTCATCGTCGCCAACGTGATGCCGTGATAGCCGTGTTCGCGCGCGATGACCTTCACTTTGTCGGGTTGGCCCAGTCGCCGCCAATAGTAGCGCACCGTCTTAAAGGCGCTCTCATTGGATTCAGCGCCGCCCGACGTGAAGAAGGTCGTGTTGAGGCTGGGGTAGGCCCAGCCCGCCAGGCGGTCGGCCAGCTCAATGGCCGGCACATTGCCCGTGCCGGCATAGCTCGAACAATAGGCGAGCGTCGCCATCTGCTCGCGCGCGACGTCGGCCAGCTCGGTATTGCCGTGTCCGATCAACACATTCCACAGGCCCGCCAGCCCGTCGATCAACTCGCGGCCGTCCATCGTGCGCATCCATACCCCGTGCCCCGATTCAAAAATCAGCGGCGACTGGACGGTGCTCGGATGATGCAACGGGTGCAGCATGTGCGCTTGGTCTTTTTCCAAAATTGTGGGTAGTGCAGCCATGGGGTTCTCCAAATAGGATATTCAAGCGGGATAGCTAACGAGAAGGTAACAGAGACGCGGGCGCGCCCTTCTCGACCAGTGTACCCGATGGCTCGACCATTGTCCAAACAATTGGCGATTCAGGGCGTGTTCCACGATCAGGACGAAGAAAAGACCTAGCTGTCTTCTTTCCTCTGTGAGCCTCTGTGTACTCTGTGGTAAATCAGCTTTTCCTTTGCGCTCTTTGCATCCTTTGCGGTTTTTTGGCGGCCCATTAATCCGGCGGGATATTGATGGGATAGCCGCCGTAATCCGCTACGGCCTCGCGCGCGGCCAGGTAATTCTTCAGCTGCGTGCCCGGCTGCAAGACATTGCCCGTGGCGATGACCAAGCCGCCGCCCGGCGCAGCGTGGCGCATGGCATAGCGCGCCTCCGCCGCGGCCTGCTCCGGCGTTCCTTCCACCAGCGTCTCGCAGTTGATGCCGCCGAACAGACAGATGCGGTCGCCGTATCTCTCCTTGAGCAGCTTCAAGTCCATACCGATGTTGGGCTGGATGCCATGCCAGCCGTCGATGCCCGTGGCGACCAGATCATCCAGGATCGACCAGGTGTTGCCGTCCGTGTGCTTGATGAAGATGCCGCCTTTGGCGTGCGCCGCCGCGACCTGGCGCTCGATGGCGGGCGCGATAAAGCGACGGAAGCGCTCCGCCCCCATAAACGGCCCCTTATTGCCCGAATAGTCGTCCAGTGTCATCACGGCGTCGCAGCCGGCGTCCAGCATGGCCTCGATATAGGCCAGCGAACGGTTGACGTACACCTGGATGGCGCGCTCCACAAATTCCGGCTCGGTGATCATGCGCATGAGGAACTCCTGCATGCCCACCGTCTGGTAGGGGAAGGAGCCATCCACTGCCGAGCGCCCAATGATAAAGTGCGTATCGCCGATCTGCGAGACGACATAGCGGATCGCCTCCAGCTCCGACGGGTCCACCGTGAAGGGCGCGTCGGGGTCCGGCAGGTCGTCGATGGTCATATCGGCGTTGTCCACGTAGGTGGCGATATTGCCCACTTCCGGGCTGTAGTGGATCTCGCGGCCGTCGTCGTCCAGCCAGGAATAGGGGCCGGTCATCACTGGCGGATGATAGGCCTTGTCCAGCGGCATGATATGCACGCGCACATAGTCCCATTGCAGGGCATGCACCAATTCCACCGAGGTCGTGCCGTAATAGGCCACGATCTCGGCGCGGCGCCCGTTCCACAGGGCCTGGCGCTCGCGCCAGCGTGCGTTGTAGAGGGTTTCGTGCCCGAGCAATTCCTCCGCCGCCACATAATCGACGTCATTCTCGCCGCAGGGGACGCGGTCCGGCTCCTCGTGGCGCAGCGCCGCCAGCACCCGCTCCTTCGAGTTCATTGCTTGCTCCTTCGGATTCTCGATTTTGGCTGATTCTCGGCGGCAAAGCGCCGAATTCTTCCCTGACGTTTCTCTACGTCCTCCGCGCCCTCTGCGGTTCTTGCTTTTGCAGTTCTTCGCGTTCTTTGCGTCTTTGCCCTTTCCCTACCAGCGCGTCTCCTTGAACTCCCAGTCCGGCACAACCTTACGCATCTCGATCACATCGTTGCGCTCGCCCAGGCCGCACGCCTTGTATTGTTCGTGCAGGCGAGCCAGCGCCGGGCGGTCCAGCTCGATGCCCAGCCCCGGCTCGTGGGAGACAACCAGCGCGCCGTCCTCGAACGCCGTGCGCCCGCCCACGATGACCTCTTCCGACTGCCAGGGGTAGTGCGTATCACAGGCATAGGTGAGGTTGGGGATAGCGGCGCCCAGGTGACCCATCGCCGCCAGCGAGATGCCGGCATGGCTGTTGGAGTGCATGGACAGCCCGCGGCCAAAGGTGCGGCAGATGCGCGCCAGTTCCAGCGTGGCGCGCATCCCGCCCCAAAAGTGATGGTCGCTGAGGATCACATCTTCCGAGCCGACGCGCACGGCGTTGGGGATATGCTCAAAGCGCGTGGTACACATATTCGTCGCCATGGGCATGCTCAGCGTCGCGCGCACCGCGGCCATGTTCTCCTGACCGCGCACCGGGTCCTCGTAATACTCCAGCACGCCTTCCATCGGCTT
>JBBSBO010000190.1:0-5707 GCA_038251215.1 Caldilineales bacterium | reverse complement strand
GTGCAAGTTGCGGATCGAAATCAGCGTCGCCTCGCTCATCGCAGGCGACAGTCCCGGCAAGAGGCGGGGCGACGACCCCGGCGGCAGTTACTCATGGAGCGCGGCGCCCTGTACTTCGTCGTCTGGAGTCTCACCGTCAATCTCACTGTCGTCCGGCAGTTCATCGCCCGCTTCGGCCCAGTCGACGTCGCTCTCCAGGATGGCGGCGGCGCGATCTGCCAGCGGCGCGGGCACAAGTACGACCGTGCGCGCCAGGTTGCCGGTAGTGAGGCCATAGATCGTGCCCACGGCCTCGCCCTGCAGAATGGTCGGAATGCCTTCGCTCTCCAGGCGGCCCGCAACAATCTGCGCCTCCATGCGGTTGGCGGCTTCCCACACGACGACGGGTTCCACCTCGCCGCCGCCGCCGGTCACGCTCATGCCGCCCTCGTGTTCCCGCTCTGCCTCTTCGTCCTGCCGGCGCTTAAACCAGCCGGGAACCGCGTCCGAATTTGTCGTCATAGTCCTCTGTACATCGCGTAATTGGGTGGAGGTCGGCGCAACAGAGATACGCGCCGCCAAAGGCAAGACATCATACGCCGAATAGTATGCACCGGCATTATGCGCCGGCAACTTCTTCGCCGACAAAGGGGTTGGAGACGCGCTCCTCGCCGATGGTCGTGCGGGGGCCGTGGCCCGGGTACACCACATAGTCGTCGGGCAAACTGAACAGCTCGTTGCGGATCGACGCCAGCAGGGTCGGCCCGTCGGCGCCGGGCAGGTCGAAGCGCCCGATGCTGCCCTGGAAGAGCGTGTCGCCGCCGAACACCTGGCGTCCGTTGTGGTCGACAAAGACCACGTGCCCCGGCGAATGACCGGGTGTGAAACGTACCTCCAACTGCTCCTGACCAAAGTGAATGATCTGGCCCGGCGTGAGATACTCGTCGGGGTCGTCGATGGGGTCCACGTCGGAATCCAGCCACAGGCGGGCGCGCAGGGGCACGTCGCGCAGCACAGGCAGGTCGGCCTTGTGCAAACAGAAAGGCGCGCCGGTGACGCGGCGCAGGGCGTCGACCGCCATCACGTGGTCGAGGTGGGCGTGCGTATTGAGGATGCGCTCGATGTGCAGCCCTTGCTCTTGTACGGCGCGCAGGATGGCGCGCGGGTTGTCGCCCGGGTCGATGATGACCCCGCGCTGCGTGTGTTCGCAGCCCAAAATATAGCAGTTCTCCTGCAGCAGACCGACGACAAGACCCTGAACAATCATGACAAAATCCTCCTGGCCGCAGAGGGCGCTAAGTTGCCGCCGCGGCGTGCAGATGATGCAGGGTGTGAGCGGCGCGTGCATTGCTTGCCGGGGCGCACAGCCAGGCATTGCTCCACTGCGTCAGCTCGGCGATCACAGCGCGCAGCTCGCAGCCCATGGCGGTGAGGCTATACTCGACATGGGGCGGGATGGCGCTGACCTGGACGCGCCGCACCAGCCCGGCCTCCTCCAGCATCTTGAGCCGGCTGCTGAGCGTACTCGGGTTGACGCCGCCCAGCGCCTCTTGCAGTTCGCAAAAGCGGCGCGAATCGCAGTCGAGCAAATTATACACGATCTGCAACGTCCATTTTTGGCCAATGATCTGCGCCGCCTCGTCCACCGGACAGAGGAACGGCGAGGACGATGCTGCCGCCTGAAATGAATGGATGGCGCTCATGAGATTCCCTTGCTCCATAACGACCGTTGGCCTAATGCTATATCAAGCGTAGTACTATGTCAAACCAATCGGTGTTTCTGGGGCGGAACAACTGAAAACCGCAAAGGGCGCAAAGTACGCAAAGGAGACAACAGGAAGAACAGCAAACAAGAACAACCGGATCTGCGTCTTCTGCGCTAAACCTTTTTCGCGACTCCGTTGTGAAATGCACCCGCGTCTTTGGGCACGCTTGTTATGTGGTTGCCTAGGGCGCGGGCAGTGGCGACAGCTTCACGCTGTCTGTCGCCACTTGCAGCACGGGGACCGTGGCGGAGCCGTCGAAGGGCAGGTCGAACTCGGCGCGCACCAGCTCGCCGGCTTGCCATTGGCCGGTCGGGTAGCCGCCGCCCGCCAACGGGGCCTCCAGGGATTGGTCGCCCAGACGCAGCGTGAAGGTCAAGTCCGGCGGCCAATCCGCGGGCAGCGGCTCCGGCGCCTGCCAGTAGAGGGTGAAGTGCGCCGTGTCGCCGGGGCGGAGCGGCGTCTGCGGCGCGTGGCTGAAGTCCTTGGCGTGGGCCGCGTAGCCCGCCAGAATGACCGGCCCCAGCGTCCGATTGACATGATGCGGCATGGACACTACGTCCACGGGGATGGGGCGCTGCGGGCGGATGACTTCGAGCGTGCCCAACTCGACGTGATCCGTCTGCGCCACGGGCAGGCGCACGCCGCTGTCGGGGTCGTAGAGCGCCACGATCAGGCGATAGGCGCCGGGCGGCGTGCCGGGGGGAATGGGCAGGCCGTGGTTGTCGACCACGATTTCGCCCGGCTGCCAGGCGTCGCTGGGACGCGAGCCGCCGGCGGGCAGGCTATCGTGCTGGGCGATGACCTGGTTGCGCGTATTGAGCAGCTGCACGCTGACTTTGTAGGAGGCGGACGGCGGGATCACGGCGAGCCAGTGCAGCGCCACGGTGGCGGCTTCGCCCGGCGACACCTGCTGCGGCGTCTCCGGCTGGCACTGCTGAGCTAGGACGATGGCGGGGCCGAAGGCGGGCGCCGGGTCCAGCGTGGTGCAGGTCAAGTGAGCGGGCAGCGTGTAGATCACAAAGCGCAGGTTACCCTGCCAGCTTTCGGCACCCTTGAAGGCGTGCCGGTCGAGCCACTGCTCGACGATGCCGTCGGGATCGGACTCGTCGGTCGCCCACAGTAGGGCGTAGACCTGGCGGCGGTCCGCCGTAGCCGCGGCCAGCTGTGCCACCGTCTGCTCGGCGTCGGGCGGGCGCTGCTGCGGGATGCGCAGGATCGGCAGGCCGGGGTTGTAGTAGCCCCACACATCCTGTTGGCCGGGGGCGTTGAGGAGCACGAGATCCGCCTGCGCGTCGCCCAGCACGCTCACATAGCGCGCTACGCCGGCGTAGTTGTCGCGTGCATTGGGGTCGGCGTAGTAGCCGGGCAGGATGAGCGCGGCGGCGGCGGCAAGCAGTGCGATCAGCGCCGTGGCCGCGCCGTGCCGCCGCGCTGACGGTTCCCAGGCCAGCGGCGCGGCCGCTGTGAGCAAACACCAGGCCGGCGCGGCCGCGAGCAGGAACTTGAGGAAGGCCTCGGAGAACAGCCCCAGCCCAAACATGAGGGCAATCGGGGAGAGCAGCCACAGGCCCAGCGCGGGCGCGGTGAAGTGGCCGCGCAGCGCCCACAGCCCCGCCGGCGGCAAGAGCGCGGCCAGCGCCAGCCAGGGCCAGGCCAATTCGGGCGCGCTGCGGATCGGCCCGGCGACGAACATATGCAGGGTCAGGCGCAGACCCTCGGCGGTCGCGATAGGGTCGCCGCCCTGCGGCCAATGGAGTACGCGCTCGACCGCCGTGGGCAGCCAGGGTGCAAAGAGCAACGCCATCAGGACGTTGAGGCCGGCGAAGCGAAGAAAACGACGCGATAAAGCGCGGCCCTCGCCGCCGCGGGCGCGTGCGGCGAGCAAATGCCAGACGTAGGCTAAACCGGCAGCCGTGGGCAAAATGGCAAAGCTGTAATGCGTCCACAACCCGGCCGCGCCGATCAAGACAAAGAAGAGCGCGGGCCCGGCGGCCCGGCGCCCGGCGTCTTCCGCTTTGATCAGGGCGAAGAGCGCCCAGAAGAGGCCCGCGCCCTCCACCGCCAGGAGCATGTACATGCGCGCTTCTTGCGCGTAGTAGATCTGGAAAGGCGCGAGCGCGGCCAGCCAAGCCGCCAGCCAGGCCGTGAGGGGCGGCGACCCGTGGCGTCGCGGCAGGTAGAGCGCCAGCCGATAGGTGACGAGCGTGAGCAGTACGCCCAGCGCCGCCGAGAAGCTGCGCATGGCCCAGGCGCTGCGGCCAAAGGGGGCGCTCCACAGTTTAAGCAGCCAGTAGTAGCCCGGCGGGTGGATGTCGGCGGCGGCGTCCTGCGCGATCTGGCTGAAGCTGCGCCCGATCAGCGCCCAGGTCGTACCTTCGTCATTCCACAGGCTGGAGGCGTCGAGAGCGTGGAAGCGCAGCCAGGCCGCGACGACGAGAATGGCGAGCAGGACCAGGCCGGCGACCGCTCTGTGTGGCGCGAAGTCAGGGCGACGCTTGGTCGTTGAGGCAGGTGCGGCTTGCTCACTCATGGCCGGCGGCGAGGCTGCGGATATAGCTTTGCAGGCTGAAGTAGACGGGCTGCGGTGTAAAGTCGGGCGCGAGCAGGCGGAAATAGGCTTCGGGCTGACCGTTCTGCTCCCAGACGTCGGTGGCGCGCTTGAGATACCACGTATGCGCCACGCCCACCCAGGGCCAATCCTGGCGCACGCGTGTGTAGGCTAGGGGCAGATATTCCGCCTGCCGCTCTAGCGAGACGCGGCCATAGCGCGGCTCCACGCCCTCAGGCGCGGCGTTCCAATTCATCTCCGAGATCCAGATCGGCTTGTGGCTGTCGCCGTTCTTGACCATCAGGTCGCGCAGGAAGAGGTGATGGCTGATGTTGAGCACGCGCGGGTGCATGCGCCGGTCGGTCGGCCCGCTCCACAAGCCGTAGCCCTGCACGGCCGCGATGTCGAAATAGGGGGCGGCGCCGGCATCGTACATGCGCTGCAAGAAGATCAGGTCGTTGAGGCTGTTGGCGGGCGGCGGCGCGTCGGGCTGCAGGTTGATGGTGGCAGCCAGCGCGCCGGCGATGATGCGCACGTCCGGGTCGGCGGCGCGCGCGGCGGTCGCCCCGGCCTTGAGCAGCTCGACATAATCTTCGGGGCTGATGGGGTAAGCGCCCCATTCGGGGTAGATGTTCGGCTCGTTCCACAGTTGAACGTAGCGGACGCGCCCGCGATAGCGGCTGACGACGGCCTCCACGAAGCGGGCGAAATCGGCGTAATCGTCGGGTGGGGCGTATTCGCCCACGTCGTTGCCCTGCACGCGCGCCCAAGCCGGCGGGTTGCTTAGGCGGACGACCAGTTCCATGTCGTACTGTTCCGCCAAGGCGACGATGGCATCGTACTTGTCCCAGGCCGAGCGGGCGGGTTCATGGCGGCGGTCTTCAAAGTCGCCGCGGGCGTGGATTTCGATGTCTTCCCAGGGGAATTCCTGGCGCAGCCAGTGGAAGCCCGCCTCCGCCGCCATCTGCACGGCCAACTCGCGTTTGGCGGGGTCGGCCTCCTGCTCCAGGAAGACGTTGACGCCGAAAGGGTTGACGTCGGCGTCGGGCATGGCGACATCGGGCGCCAGGTCGAGGGGCGGGCGCAGGCGGGCGGAGAGAAGGTCGCTGAGGCCCTTGACCTGCGCCGCGAACTCTTCTTCGCCGGTGTGCTGCCACAGCCAGGCGCGCGCGGGCGGGCTATGCAGTGCAAAAAAGGCCAGCCCGCTCAGGATGAGCAGGCTGGCCCACAGGATGGCAGTATCTTTCAGGGCGCGGGGCATGGCGGCGCTATGAACCGGCGGGCGGCCCTAGGAGTCGAAGTCAATGATGGCCTGTTGGCACTTGCCGTCGCCCGCCGTACCGTCGGTCTGTACGCTGGCGACGGCGGAGATGCGTTGGCCGTTGTCGTCGACGATCCAGAAGGACCAATTGCC
>JBBSBO010000189.1:0-5751 GCA_038251215.1 Caldilineales bacterium | reverse complement strand
GTTGCGCGACCTGGTGGTGGAGCGCACGGCCTTCGACCGCATCATTCAGTCGGCGGGCTATATTTCGGTCTCGACCGGCAGCGCGCCGGATGCCAATACCCTCCCGGTACCCAAGCCGGTGGCGGACACAGCCATGGACGCCGCGGCCTGCATCGGCTGCGGCGCGTGCGTGGCGGCGTGCCCCAACTCGTCGGCGATGCTCTTCACCGCGGCCAAGATCGGCCATCTGAACATCTTGCCGCAAGGGCAGGCGGAGCGCTATGACCGGGCTGTCTTGATGGTGGATGCGATGGAGGCCGAGGGCTTTGGCGGCTGCACCAACATCGGCGAATGTTCGGCGGTCTGCCCCAAGGAGATCAGCCTGGACTTCATCGCGCAACTGAACCGGGAGTATCTGCGCGGCAAGCTGAAGGGCGCGGGCACGCGCAACGCGTAGGGCTTAATAGAACGCGGATGGCGCGGATTGGGCGGATCGGCGCGGATTTAAAACACGGATGAATGAGAAGAGCGCCGGACTCGACCAGTCCGGCGCTCTTTTTGTTGGCGAAACGATTATTAGGTTGTGCGTTAGTCGCCGGCAGGTTCCGGCATCAGCTTGCCGACCGGCGTCGCCAGACCCTTGGCGGCAACCTGGGGCATCAGTTCGGGTTCGTAGACGGAATGGCCGTGCTCGGTGATGTCGAGGCCGAGCATCTGCTCTTCGTCGCTGGCGCGCAGGCCAATCGACACTTTGATGAACCAGAAGATGAGCAAGCCCATGCCTAGCGCCCACACTGCCAGCGCAACCGCGCCGAGGGCCTGCACGCCGATCTGGGTGAAGTTGCCGGCGATCAGACCGCTGACGCCGCCGTATGTGCCGTCGGCGAAGACGCCGACCATGAGCACGCCGAAGAAGCCGCAAATGCCGTGTACGGTGACGGCGCCTACGGGGTCATCGACCTTGAGGGTCTTCTCGATGAAACTCTCGCCCCACATCAGGACGAAGCCGGCCAAGATGCCGATGACGATGGCGGCCCAGGGCGGGACCACGGCGCAGCCGGCGGTGATGGCAACCAAGCCCGCCAACGAGCCGTTGACTGCACCCACGCCGTCAGCCTTGCCCGTGCGCACGAGGCGGGCGTAGATGACCGTGGTGGCCCCTGCGCAGCCGGCGAGGAAGGTGTTCATGGCGATGACGGACATGCGCAGGTCCGTGCCGTTGAGCGTCGAGCCTGGGTTAAAGCCGAACCAGCCGAAGAAGAGGATCATGCCGCCGATCACGACAAAGACGACGTTGGTGGGCTGAAACTTGTTGGGCGTGCCGTCGGCGTTGAATTTGCCGATGCGCGGGCCGACCATGTACGCGCCCGCCAAGCCGACGAGGCCGCCGATCATGTGGACGACGCCGGAGCCGGCGAAGTCGTGGAAGCCCATCTGCGAGAGCCAGCCGCCGCCCCATATCCAATGGCCGCTGATCGGGTAGATGAGGGCGCTGATCAGGAAGCTATAGGCCAGATAGGCGGAGATGCGCGTGCGCTCCGCCATCGCCCCGGAGACAATCGTGGCGGCGGTGGCGGCGAAGACCATCTGGAAGAACCAGCTCAACGAGACGCTGACATCATAGAAATCGCCGCTCATGAAGAAGCCGTCACTGCCGATGAAGCCGCCCAGGTCCTTGCCGTACATGATGGCAAAGCCGAAGACGAAGAAGGCAATGCCGCCGATGCAGAAGTCCATGAAGTTCTTGGTCAGCACGTTGATCATGTTCTTGGCGCGTGTGAAGCCTGCCTCGACCAGGGCGAAACCGGCCTGCATGAAGAAGACCATGCTGCCGGTGATGAGCATCCACACAAAGGTGAGGGCGAGGGCGTTGGGGTCTTCGGCCGCGGCGAGGGTCTCGGCGCCGTTGGGGTCGGCGGCAAGGGCGGTCGACGCGGCAAAGCCGAACAGGACAAGTGCGAAGAGTGTGGCGTAGAGCCAACGACTGCGCCGGGAGATGGACATCACGGTTGGGCCTCCTTAGGTACGATCATGTGTCGGACGGAATAAGTTCAACGTCATTGATGAAGCGCGACGATGAAGCGCTACAGCGTCGCGAATGGGCCGCACAAGTCTGATGGACGATGGACGCCCTCGCAGCGTCAATTACCCGGCGACCACTTGGCGGCGTCATGTTGCGGTAAAGTATAGGATCGCGCTCACGGCTTGACAACCAGCAATTTGCACAATGGTTCGCGGCGTTCTGCGTGCGATTTGCACGAGAGCGGTGCGTGTACACGACAATAGCACGGGGAAAATGGGCATTATGCACAGGCGATGTGCGGGACAGGGCGCGATAAGCCTACTCGCTGCGCAGGAGGCGTGCTTGCTGAGGCGCAGGCGTGCTATACTGAGCGTGCGCCCGGCATTTCGGCGCAGCGGCGGCGCCGGCAAATGCGCCGCAAGAGGGCGTGCGCCCACAGGGAGGCGACAGCATGGACCGAGCGACACCCGTAGCGCAGAGCGAAGAAATCGAACTGTATATCCGCACCTACTATTCCTTGTTGCGCAGCAGCGGGCCGATCCGCGTGCGCAGCCTGGAGGAGACCCACGCCGCCATGAACTCGAGCCTGCACCAACAGGCCGAGGGGCTGGAGCTGGATTTGTCGGCGCTGGTGTATTGTGTGCTGCGTTTGCCGCCCTGCATCGTCGAAACGAAGCTGATGGTGATGGGACAGATGGAGGATGTCTTTCGTCGGGCGGGCTATGCGGTGGAAAGCTGGCAGCCGGTACGCTCGCGGGCGCGGCGGCGCAAGCTCTATTTCAACGCGCAGGAAGGCGTGCTGGCGGCCTACATCTCCAGCGTAAGCGACATCGACGACCTGATCCCCTGCGTGACAACGTTTCAGATCGAGTGGAACAAGATACACCAGAAACTCATCATGGGCGACCTGGCGAAGCATCTGCTGAACTTGCCGGAGGGCGACGAGTATTGGCCGATGGAGCTGATGGAGGAGGTGCGCGAGGCGCTGGAGCTTTCGCCGGCGGATTTCGCCCGTCTCGGCCAAATTTGGCCGGGCAAGATGCTGCTACACAACTTGTCGCGGGCGGCGAAGATGCGCCTAGATCTGCGCATTACCGTGTTGGGCAGCGGCCTCAGCGACTACCGGCGCAGCGTACAGCAGTGGTGGCGCAAGATCGAACAGGCCTGCGCCCACCTCAACTTGCGGGGGAGGCCGGTTTACTTTGTAAGCAGCAATGTGCATAGCCTGGTCAACATGCTGACGGGCACGGTGTGGGAGATCAAGGATGATCTGCTGGACTTTGTACGCGAACACAACCCGGAAGAGCTATGGGCGGAATATGAGGAACTGACGCGCAATGGCGACGGCGGCGTGACCAATTTCCTCTATTATGTCTCTCGTTTGTATGCAGGCCAGGCGTCCGCGCCAGAGGCGTATCGCCGGCAACTGGCGGAGCGCGAGGAGATGGCGGGCATCACGCGCGTCTCCGACCCGCACTGCCTGGATGTGGAAGCGCAGGCGATCGAGCTGCGCTCAATCCGGCGCGAGTGGCTGGACCCGCGAGCCGATGTGTTGACTGCGGCGGAGTGGGAGTTGTTAAGCCGGAGCGACGCGCTGATTTTCAATCTGGACTACCCGCTGGGTATGGCGGCCTATCATATTTTCAGCCAAGTGTCGACCGCCATCGACCGCTTGCAGGGCGTGTATATTGTGGGCAAGGCGGCCACGCTCAACGGCAGGGTGGGCGATGTGATGCTGCCTAATGTGGTGTACGATGAGCATTCGCACAACTCGTATCTGTTCCGCAACTGTTTCGCCGCGCAGGACGTAGCGCCGTTCTTGGAGTTCGGCGCCGTGTTTGACAATCAGAAGGCGGTGACGGTGCGCGGCACGATCTTGCAGAATCGCGATTTCATGCACGTCTTCTATGAAGAGGGCTACACCGACATCGAGATGGAAGCCGGTCCGTATCTAAGCGGCATCTACGAGGACATCTACCCGAAACGTTATCCCGACAATGAGATCGTCAATCTGTTTATCAATGCGCCCTATGATATTGGATTGATCCACTACGCCAGTGACACGCCCATCAGCCGGCGGCAGATGCTTTTGAGCAAGAGCCTGAGCTATTTTGGGGTGGAGGCCACGTATGCGGCTTCGATTGCCGTGCTGCGGCGCATCCTTGCGCAGGAAGTGGCGCGCCAGGAGCGTATCGGCGGCGGCGGGTCGGCGTTGGAGGCTGAGGTGCTGACCGGTATGAATGGCTTGCAGGCGGGCTAGGCAAGACGCTCTAGGCGGGGAGCGAGAAGCGGAGGGCTGTATGGTACGAATGCCAATCGATGGCTCATGGGTCTATAACACAGTTTGGTTTCTGCTGCGCGTGTTCTATCCGTTCTTCTGCCGTATCCGCGTAGAAGGCGTGGAGCATGTGCCGCTGGAGGGGGGCTGCGTGTTGGCATGCAACCACAACATGGGGCCGGACTACTTCGTGCTGGGCGTATGCATGCCGCGGCAGATCTATTTCATGGGCAAGACGGAGATCTTCCATTATCACCCGCTGATCGCGGCGCTATTTAACGCGATGGGGATCATTGCCGTCGAGCGCGGCAGGCAGGATACAGCGGCGTTGAGCCGCGCCACGCAAGTTGTGCAGGATGGACTCGTATTGGGGATGTACCCGGAAGGCACGCGCAGCCGCAGCGGCAAGTTGCAGCGCGGCAAGTCGGGCACGGCTCGCATCGCCCTGGCGGCGGATACATTCGTGATCCCCGTGGTGGTGATAAATTCGCCTGCGGTTTTTGGGCACCTGTTCAAACAACTGCGAAGGCCGCAGGTGATTGTGCGCTTTGGCGCGCCGCAGCGCTGGGCGCATGACCCGTCTGAAGACGCGGCGACCGCGCGGCTGTTCACGGAGCAGATCATGCGTGCCATGGCAGAGCTGTTGCCGCCGGAATTGCGCGGCGTCTATGCGGAAGAGGCTGCAGACAGGGCCGTGAGGGATGAGACTGCGGCGGACGAAAGCTAAGGGGATCACGCGAATCTCCCAGGAAGCCGCCGGCTTCCTGGGAGATTTTTTGATTGGGGCAAGGCTAGGCCCTAGAGCGCGGCCATGAGCGCGTCGAGGGACTCGCGGCTGGGCATGATGCGTTCGGTCGGCAGGCCGGCGAGCGGCTCGTCGACGAGGTTGAGGTGTTCGATCATGTCGGGTTGGCTCTCATCGATGTAGATGAGGCCGGTGAGCAGCTTGTCCTCGTGGTGCGCCTGGTCGAGCACGCGGAAAGCGTTCATCCTGCTGGTGGGATCGTAGTCATCGCCCAGCCGTTTGAGTACGATCCACGAGCCGTCGTGCAACTGCACCTCCTTCTCGTCATCGTATTCGTCGATCTCGATCTCGTCGTAGCTGGGAATGAAGTTCAGTTCCTGCAAGGAGATCTGGTGCTCTTTGCCGTAGGCGTAGCTCTTGGTCGACGAGTCGTGGTTGTTGAAAGTGACGCAGGGGCTGATGATGTCCAGCACGGCGATGCCGCGGTGGTTGAGGGCGGCCTTGAGAAGCGTCTCGATCTGTTTGGCATCGCCGGCGAAGCTGCGCGCGATGAAGGTAGCGTTGGCGGCGAGCGCTTCGAGGCAGACATCCATGGGGTTCATGTCGTTGATGCCGGCGTATTTGAGCCGTTGGCCCAAGTCGGCGGTGGCGCTGAATTGGCCTTTGGTGAGGCCGTAGACGCCGTTGTTCTCCACGATGTAGATCATGGGCTCGTTGCGGCGCATG
>JBBSBO010000188.1:0-5784 GCA_038251215.1 Caldilineales bacterium | reverse complement strand
CCGAGTCGTTGACGCGCCTGGCGGACCACGCCGCCGACTTCGGCATCCGCCTGTGCATCGAGCACTTCCCGGGCACAGCCTTGCCCAGCATCGCCGCTACGCTGGCCTTTCTGCGCCAACTCGGCCACGCCAACCTCTACCTGCTGCTCGACACGGGCCACGCGCAGATGAGCGGTGAGGATCTGCCCGCCGCCATTGCGGACGCCGGACCGCTGCTCGGCTACGTCCACCTGGACGACAACGACGGGCGCGATGACCTGCACCTGGCGCTGTATGACGGCGTTCTGACGGCTCCGGTTCTGCGCCAAACGTTCGCCGCGCTGAGACAGGCGGGCTACAACGGCCGCGCCTCCCTGGAGCTGCACCCGGCGTTGCCCAACCCGCTCGACGCCCTGCGCCGCAGCCGAGCCGCCGCCCTCGCCGCGCTGGAGTAGCTCGTTTACCCGACCGTGCCGACTCTTGGAACGCTATGAAACTATAGAGAGCCAGAAAAAGGAATCAGTATGATAGAACGAATTGCCGTTACGCCGACGATCCATTTTGGCAAACCGTGCGTCGCCGGCACGCGCATCACCGTGCAGAGCGTACTCGAGTTGATCCGGGCGGGCATCAGCTTCTCGGACATTATTGCCGACTACTATCCGGATCTGACCGTTGACGATATCCATGCCTGCGTGAGTTATGCCATTGCACTGGTGGCAGCAGAAGATATCCAGTTTTCGGCTGCCTAACTATGCGATTGCTGCTCGATCAAGACGTGTATTCACTAACAACACGCTTCTTACGCGAAGGCGGTCACGACGTCGTACTTGCGGCTGACCTTGGCATGTCCCAAGCGCATGATGAATCGATACTCCAAGCCGCCCACGATCGCCAAAGGCTGTTTGTTACTCGTGATCGCGACTTTGGGAATCTGGTTTTCGTGCGCGGCTTGGGGTATGGCGTAATCTATTTGCGTATGCAACCTTCCACGATGGCGGATGTCCATGCCGAGCTTGCGCGCGTCTTGCAACTCTATCCGGCCTCTGTGTTACAGGGGGCATTTGTCGTAATCGAAAGCAACGGCCATAGAATCCGTCACATTCCCAAGTAGATTTTGCCGGTGCGCGTGATGTGTACTGGATTCCTACCGGAGTAGTAGCCCCTATGCACCTAACCCTCGAACAAACCCGCCGCTTCCTCCTTGCCTACCACGGCCTATGGCCGCCCCATGCCGTACGCGGCAAGGCGGGCGTGCTGGACTACATCCGCCGCGTCGGCTGCATCCAATACGACCCGCTCAAGATCGCCGGCTCCAGCCCGGAGCTGGTCTTACAGGCGCGCGTGGCGGACTTCCGCGCCGCCATGCTCGACGAGCTGCTCTACCAGGACCGCGCGCTGGTGGACGGCCTGGACAAGGTGATGTCGATCTACCCCGTGGAGGACTGGCCCTCCTTCCGCCGCCGCCGCGAGGACGCTCGCAGCCGCTTTGATCATGACGCCGCCCCCGCCGCGGCCATCCTGCCCGAGGTGCGCCAGGAGCTTGAGGCGCGCGGCCCGCTCTCTTCTATCGACCTGGACTTCAACGAGAGCGTCGACTGGGCCTGGGCGCCCACGCGCCAGGCGCGCGCTGCCCTGGAAAGCATGTACCTGTGGGGCGAACTGGTCATCCACCACAAGGTGCATACGCGCAAGGTCTACGACTTCGCCCATCGCCACCTGCCCGGCGAGCTGCTCGACGCGCCGGAGCCGAACCCCAGCCTCGAAGCCTATCACGACTGGTATGTCTACCGGCGGCTGGGCGGCATCGGCCTGCTGTGGAACAAGGCCGGCGACGCCTGGATCGGCATGGCGGAGATCAAGAGCAAGGCGCGCGCCGCTGCCCTGGCGCGCCTCATGCAGCAAGGCCGCGTGCTGGAGGTCGAGGTGGAAGGCGTGGGCGTACCCTGCTACCTGCGCCGCGCGGACCTGCCACTGCTCGAGCGCACGCTGGACGAGGCCGCGCCCACGCTGCGCGCCGCCATCCTCGCCCCGCTCGACAATCTGCTGTGGGACCGACGCTTCATCCGCCAGGTGTTCGACTTCTCCTACACGTGGGAGGTGTACAAGCCGGTGGTCGACCGCGAATACGGCTACTACGTGCTGCCCGTGCTCTATGGCGACCGCTTCATCGCCCGCTTCGACCCCGGTCGCGACAAGAGCGGCGCCTTGCAGGTGCAAAATTGGTGGTGGGAGGACGGCGTGCGCCCCACTAAGCGCATGACCGCCGAGCTACAGCGCTGCTTCCGCCGCTTCCTGCGCTACCTGGGCGCGCCCGCCCTGCAAGTCGACCCGCAGCTGGCGGATCGCCCCGATTTGCAATGGCTGGCGGAGTTGGCCGCGGGCGCCGGGTGAATCTCCACGGAGAAACCGCAAACCACATGCCCCTCCTCCACCTCGACACCGACCTCGGCGGCGACATCGACGATATCTGCGCGCTGGCGCTGCTGCTCGCCGCGCCGGACGTGCGCATCACCGGCATCACCACGGTGGGCGAGGTCGACGGGCGGCGCGCCGGCTATGTGCGCTATGCCCTGGCGCTGGCAGGCCGCGCGGATATCCCCGTCGCCGCCGGCGCCGACAACGCGTTGGGCCGCTTCCGTGATTGGCTGGGGCTGCCCGACGAATCACGCTATTGGCCCGAGCCGGTCCCGCCCGCGCCCGGCCCGCTCGAGGCGGCGCTGGCGCTGCTCAAACACAGCATCGACCAGGGCGCCGCAATCGTTGCCATCGGCCCATATACCAACCTGCATCTGTTGGACCAACGCTACCCCGGCATCCTGGCGCAGGCCAAGCTCTTCCTCATGGGCGGCTATGTTTACCCGCCGCGGCCCGGCTATCCGTCCTGGCGCAACCAAGACGACTTCAACGTGCAGGCCGACGTGCCCGCCGCGCTGCACGTCTTGCGCCATGCACGCCCCACGCTGATCCCGCTTGCCGTCACCGCCGAGACGTTCCTGCGCCGCGCGCAACTGGACGACCTGCGCCGCGGCGATGCCCTAGCGCGGCTCATCGCCCGCCAGGCCGCAGCCTTCGCCGAGGATGAGGGCTACGCGGCGCTCTACGGCTCAAGCTGCCCCGCCTTGCCGCCGGACTTCATCAACTTTCAACATGACCCATTGGCCTGTGCGGCGGCGTTGGGTTGGGAGGAGGGGCTGGAATTCGAGGAGTTGCCGCTGCTGGCCGAGGAGCAAAACGGCTGGTTCGTGCAGCGCATCCACGCGGACGGCAACGTGCTGCGCGTCGCCACGCGCGTGGACGGGCCGCGCTTCAGCCAATATTGGCTCGACCAGGTGACAGGCGCGCCTAGCCCTCGTCCTCCACGCGCGGCAGCGTGAAATAGAACGTCGCCCCTTCGCCCAGGTGCGACTCCACGCTGATCTCCCCGCCGTGGCGCTCGACGATCTTCTTGCAGATCGCCAGCCCAATGCCCGTGCCCGGGTAATCGTCCTGGTCGTGCAGGCGCTGGAAGATGTCGAAGACCTGCTCCGAATACTGCGGGTCGATGCCCATGCCGTTGTCGCGCACGGCGAAACGCCACATGCCGTCCTGCGGCGCGGCGCTGATGTCGATGCGCGGCGGCTGCTCGCTGTGGTAGTCGATGGCGTTGCTGAGCAGGATCGTGAACACCTCCAGCAGTTGCGCCGGGTCGGCTAACACGCTGGGCAACTCGCCCATCGTGACCTTCGCCCCCTCTTCCTCGACGCGCTCGCTGAGGTTGTCCAGGGCATGCTCCACCACCACGCGGCTCTCGGTCGGCTCCGGCATCGTGCCCCAGGTCTCTACGCGGGAATAGGCCAGCAAGCTGTTGTTGAGGCGCTGCACATGCTGCGCCGAGGCCGCCGCGCGAGTGATGATGCCGCGGCTGACGTCGCCGATGCGCCCCACCAGGCGGCCTTGCAGCACCTCCAGCTCCTTGACGATCTCCAGCAGCGGGCGCTGCATGTCGTAGGAGACCATGTAGGTGAATTTCTCCAGCTCGCCGAAGGCGCGCGCCAGCGCTTCTTCGGCCTCCTTGCGCGCCGTGATGTCGCGGCTCATGCCCACGACGCCGATGATCTCGCCTTCCGGGTTGCGCAACGGCGCTTTGGTGGTGGAAAGCCACTGGCGCTTACCCGTGGCGGAGACCGTCTTCTCCTCGCGGCCGATCAGCGGCTCGCCCGACTGCATCAGGCTTTGCTCGTCCGTAAAGTATTGCTGCGCCAGCTCGCGCGGGAAGATGTCGAAGTCGGTTTTGCCCAGCAATTCCTCTTGGTTGGCGTAGCCGAGCAACTCCATGTGCGCGCGGTTGTTCACCAGGAAGCGGCTGTCCTTGTCCTTAATGTAAATGTAATCGGGCAGGTTGTCGAGCAGGGTGCGATAGAGATAGCGCTCCTTTTCCAGCGCGTCGACGCGCGCGGCCAGCGCCTCACGCTCCTCTTGCACGGCAGCCAGGCGGCCGCGCAGTTCGGCCATTTCGGCGGCCGGCGAAAGGTTGGACTCTTGGCTGTCCTGCATCGTGCGTCTCCTCAATCGTGCCTGTGCGCCTGGGGGAACCCCGGTTGGTTAACAGGGGATGATCGGCATATGGTATGCCCATATTATGCCAGGGAGATCGGCGCGCGTGCAATCCGGCTAAATCGGAACGGAACAACTGAAAACCGCAAAGGCGCAAAGAACGCAAAGGAAAAGCAACAGCAAGAATAGCCATTCACCACAGTGGTAAATCAGCTTTTCTTTCGCCTAGGGCGTCTCGGCCTCTGCCCGCTGCAGCAGGTCGGCCACGCCCAACTCGGCGGACATCTGGGCCAGATAGTCGCGGTTCAGCCGCTCGCCCTGCACGCGCAGCACGCCCAGCACATCTTCCCACTGGCGTGTCGAGCTTTCGCCGCCCAGGCGATACCATTCCAGCTTCGCCAAAATCACATCTTCCGCCGCGGCCACGTTCGCCGTGCCCCGTTCCCCCTCGGCGAGGACGGCGGGACGCCCGCGCGCCAGTTCCGCGCGGTCGAAAGGCCGATCTTGCGCCACAAAGACATCCACCTTGAACATGCCGCCCAGGTGGATCAAGTTGAAGCTGCCGCGCCGCTCGATGGCTTCGTAGATGGCATCCTCGGAGATGTAGAAGTCGTCCTGAAAACGCGCCAACAGCAGGGGAACGTGCGCCGCCTGCACATCGGCGACAATGTCGCCGTCATAGGTGGCGCGGCTGTGCCCATGCACCGCGCCCGCCAGGGAACCGCCGATCACATACGGGATGCCCAGTTCCTCAAATGTGTGGCAAACTTGGAGCGTCACCTGGGCCGCGCTTGCGTTCATTATGTTTGCCGCCTTGATTGGCGAGATATCGGAAAAGACGCTTGCCGCGCACGACAACGGCCCGTAGGCCGTCTCCGCCAACTCCGCACCGAGCGCGAGGTCCGCCAACCGCCGTCGCAGCGCGGCTTCGCTCGCCGTGGGGTGGCGTTGGCGCAGACCGGACAGCGCCAGGCGCCGCACCAGGTCATTCATGGCCTCCACTTGCTGCATCTTCTGCCAGGCAGGGGCCTGGCGCAGCAAGTCGATGAGTACCGCTTCCGCCTCGGCGGCGGTATCACTGAATCGCGTAGACATGGCTCACGGCTTTGCTTGAACACCTTGCCAAGACGGCGGATCGGGTCTATCGAGGCTAATGTCAGTCTGCATCAAACATCGGCCTCTGTCAACCAAGACGCCAAAAAACCATCTTCCAGAAAACCGGCGGCTTCCTGGAAGATGGGTAAAGCGACTGACTTGCTGTTGGCTGTT
>JBBSBO010000187.1:0-5786 GCA_038251215.1 Caldilineales bacterium | reverse complement strand
TCCATCGTCGCGCCGGCTGCGGCCAGGGCCTGGCTGCGCACGCGCTCGCCGATCTCACGCACCTCGGCGTATTGTTCCTGCGACTCGATATACACATCGGTGATGCTGCTGCCGGGGATGATGTCGTGGAATTGGTTGAGGCAGACCAGCTCCCACGCCCGGCCTAGCTCTGCCAGCGGATAGTCGTAGCCGGGGGCCACGAGCGAAGCCAACGCGGCGGCGAACTCGGCGTCGTGCAGCAGGAACTCGCTTTTGCGATTGGCGCGCTTGTTGCGGCTCTGCGTGGTGTAGGTGCCGCGGTGCAGCTCCAGGTATAGCTCGCCGTTCCAGGTGGGCAGGCGGTCGCCGGATTGCTCCTCCAGGTTGCGGAAGAACTCCTTGACCGGAGCCTGGCGCATCTGCGGCGTGGCGGGGAAGGACTTCATCTCGCGGATGTTCTCCAGCATTTCGCGCGTGGGGCCGCCGCCGCCGTCGCCATAGCCGAAGGCCATCAGCAGCTCGTGCTGCAATTCTTTTTGCTGGAAATTAGTCCATGTGCCCAAAACTTGGCGAGGGGCGGCGTTGGCGTTGTAGGTGCTGGCGTAGGAGCCGAAGTCGGGTGAGGTGCTGAAGTGCGTGAGGACGCGCGTACCGTCTAGGCCCTGCCACCAGAAGCTATCGTAGGGCAGGCGGTTATACTGGCTCCAGCCGATTTTAATCGTGAAGAAGTACTCTAGCCCAGCCTCTTTGATCAACTGGGGCAGGTTCCAGGCGTAGCCGAAGACGTCGGGCAGCCACAGCACGGGCGAATCGACGTCGCCGAAGTGTTGGCGGAAGAAGGAGCGGCCCAGCAAGAACTGGCGGGCGAGCGATTCGGGGCCGGAGAGGTTGCAGTCGGCCTCGATCCACATGCCGCCGATCGGCTCCCAGCGCTTGTCGGCGATGCGTTCTTTGATCTGCTCGAAGAGCTGCGGGTAGTCCTGGCGCACGTAGTCGTAGAGCTGCGGCTGGCTCTGCGTGAAGTGGTAGTCGGGGAACTGTTCCATCAGGCGCATGACGGTGTGGAAGGTGCGCCCGGCTTTGCGCCGCGTTTGGCCCAGGGTCCACAGCCAGGCCACATCGATGTGGGCGTGCCCGGTGGCGACGATGCTCACGTCCAGCGGCTTGCCGGCGGCGTCGATGCCCGCTTGCAGCGCGTCTAGGGCGGCGGGGATGCTGGCGTAGAAGGCGTCGCCGAAGGGTTCGCGCAGGTCGATCAGCTTGAAGGCGGCGTCGAGCGCGTTGAGCAACATGCCCTTTTCGGGCGCGTCCTCGTGCAGGTATTGGGCGATGCCCTGAGCCACGCGCGCGGCGGCGACAAAGTCGCGCGTGGGCTGGTCGATCTGTACGACGTAGCACGGCTTCATGTAGAGGCCGGGGTCGTTCTCGACCGGGAACTCGCCGATGAGGCCGGTCCAGCCGTGCAGGGCGAGCAGGCGCGTGGCGCCGTCGCGCCATTCCGCCGGCAGTTGGATCTCCTGGTGATGGCGGTCGCAGGCGGCATAGGAGGCGCCGTCGACATAGGCCAGGGCTTCGGGGTGGCTGAAGTCGCCGGCCTCGCCCAGGGGCAGGAAGAGCGCCACGGGCGACTGTGCGTCCCAGTCCGTGGGCACGGCGAACTCGCAGCGCAGCACGAAGTCGGTGTAGCGCTTGCCCCAGTGCGTATAGCCGGGGATCTGCGGCCAATCGGAATCGTCCACGTCCGGGCCGACCGGGGGCGCGGCCATGGGGCCGGACAGTTCGTGATAGCGCAGCGGTCCGATCAACTGTTTGCGCCGGTGGACGAGCGTTTCCAGCGTTTGGATGCGCTGGGCGATCTTCTTGGAGGTCCATCGCATGTCATGGATCATGGCGTGAATTCCTTTGGACGAATTGGTTGGGGGAGACTCTCCGGCGAAGGAGGGGCGCCCGGCGACAAGGGTCAAGGCTTAGGTGAGATATCTTGCAAGGCGCGTGATTGGGCGTGCAGGTTGGCGTCGGGCGTGCCCAACGGGATCTCGCAGCCGGCGCAGCTGATGCTGCGCGGACCGCCGATCGCCATGCAGTGGCGCGTGGCGGTGTAGACGTCGTCCGGCGTGCCTTGCAGCATGACGGTGACGGGGTCGAAATTGCCGCAAAAGGAGACGCGGTCGCCGAAGCGCGCGGCCGCGGACTGCATGTCGACCATCCAGTCCAGATCGACGATGTCGGCGCCGCTGGCGACCATGTCGGGCACGATGCGGTTGGTGTTGCCGCAGATGTGCAGGCGAGCCAGCGCGCCCATCTCGTGTACGGCGGCGAAGATGCGCTGCTCGTAGGGCAGGGCGAAGCGGCGATACATGTCGGCGGAGACGAGCGAGCCGACGGCATCGCCCAGGCCGATGATGTCGGCGCCGGCTTCCACCTGGGCGCGGGCGAAGGCGATGGCCGTTTCGGTGCAGATCTCCAGAAGCTCGTCCACCCACTCCGGGCGCAGCACCACGTCCATCATCAGCTCGTTGACGCTGCGCAGATCCGCCGCCTCCGCCAGGGCGCCCTCCACCCAGCCGAGGATGGGCGTGTCGCCGCCGACCTGGGCGCGGAAGCTGCGCACCGCCTCCAGGCGGTCGGACATGCGCTTGCCGGTGTAGGGGTCAGGCGGCTGCAGCTTAGCGAGGTCTTCCGGCTCCGCCAGCAGCGGCGCCACTAGGATGGGCACATCGTCGGGCGGGAAGTCGATGCGCCCGCCGAAGTCATGCGTCTCGCGGAAGGGGTCGGAGATGGCCTGCACGATGTCCAGGTCGAAGTCGTGCAGCACCGCCAGGTTGGCGTCGACGAGGACGCGGTAGTCCTGATAGTAGGCGGCTTGCGGCTGCCCGATATGGCGGGCGGCGCGGGTCATAAAGATGTCGAAGTTGGGCGGGCGGTCGACCGGCTCGGCGTGCAGGCGGCGGGTGAATCGTTCCATGGAATTCATGGCGGCTAGGCTCCGGTGGCTAGGTTAACTTGTACGGCAGCGAAAGGCAGGCAGTCGCCGCGGGCAGTGGGCGGGTCAGGCGGCGACGGCCGGTTGGATGAGCGGCATATCACGCGTGGCGATGATGTCGACGCCACTGTCGAGTACATTGGCCAGGATGATTTGGCCCATCGTCACCGGGGCCGTCACCTGCACCTGGCGCAGACGCCGGCAGACTTCGGTGACGCTCTGTTTGGGCACGGGCGCGGCAGAGCGAACAGGCAGTCGCGCCCACGAACTGTGACGGATGGCGACCGTGGTCGCGACGATGCGTTGCGGCGCCGTGTGCTCCTGAATAGCGTACTCTTTTCCGCGCTTACACGAAAATCCGCGCACCTCTACGATGTCGCCGAACGGGTCTTCTTGCACCTCCAGGCGACAGCCCAGCGGGCAGCCGATACAGAGGTAGGTGGTGTCAATGGTCGAAGACGTCATTTCCCGTTCCTCATCCGGCGAACTTGTCCCTTGCATAGCTCACCTCTCCATAATATCTACCTTGAGCGCGTCGCCGTGGAAGTGTTCCAGGAAGCGCGGATGCACCTTTAGGTTGACCATCTCGGCGGGGACGACATAGCGCAGCTTTTTCTCGTAGACATATTCCCCGCCTAGCGTGCCCAGGCGGATGCTGCACTTTTCCAGCGGGCGGCGCACGCGCATGTACACCACATGGGTGCGGTCTGTGGAGATAGTGTGCGGCACGCAGTAGGCGACGTTTTCGCCCGGCAGCAGGCGCACGTTGTCCGCCGGCGGCAGGATGCCGCGCACAAAGAGGCCGGCACAATGGCCCGCCAGCGCCGCCTCCTCGCTGACGAAGTCGACCAGGTCGTGGATGTGGACGCCGTTGCCGCAGGCAAAGACGCCGTCCACCGACGTTTCCATGGTACTGCTGACCGCCGGGCCGCCGGTGACGGGGTCCAGGCGCAGCCTCATGCGGTGGGCCAGTTCGTTGTCGGGGATCAGCCCAATCGAGAGCAACAGCGTGTCGCAGTCGATGTCCCAGGCTTGATCCAAGCGCGGGCGCAACTGCGCGTCCACGGGTGCTACGGTTAGCCGGTTGACGCGGTCTTGCCCGTGGATGCGCGCCACCGTGGTGGAGAGGTGCAGCGGGATGTCGAAGTCTTCCAGGCACTGGACGATGTTGCGGCCCAGGCCATTGGGGTGCGGCATGATCTCGAAGACGCCCGCCACCTCCACGCCTTCGAGCGTGAGACGCCGCGCCATGATCAGGCCGATGTCGCCCGAGCCGAGGATGGCCGCGCGTCGTCCGGGCAGATAGCCCATGAGGTTGACGTATTTTTGCGCCAGGCCCGCAGTGAGTACGCCGGCGGGACGCGTGCCCGGAATGCGGATGGCGCCGCGCGTCCGCTCGCGCGCGCCCATTGCCAGCACTACGGCGCGCGCTTCCAGCACATGCACGCCATGCGCGCCGGATAGGAGCTTGACGCGCAGGTGGGCGGACGGCTCGCGGCGGTCGCCGGCAATGTCCGCCACATAGGCGTCGGTGAGTACGTCCACCGGCGTGGACAGGATCAGGTTGAGCAGGCGCTGGGCGTATTCGGGGCCGGTCAGCTCGGCGTCGAAGCGGTGCAAGCCGAAGCCGCTGTGGATGCACTGCAAGAGGATGCCGCCCGCCTCGAACTCGCGGTCGACGACGAGGACATGTTCGGCGCCCGCGGCCTGGGCTGCCAGGGCCGCTTCCAGGCCGCCAGGCCCGCCGCCTACCACGATCACGTCATACTGTGCGCGCAGATGCTTGAGTTGGCCGCCGATCATGGCATCGCCTCGGCGGGCAGGGGCGGGTCTTGGCTGCCGGCGGCATCCTGGGCGCGGTTGAGCAGCAGCCAGGTATTGCCGCCGCGCTTGGTGATGGCGGTGAGGGGCAGGCCCCGCTCACGCGCGATCAACTCCATGCAGCGCGCCGCGCAGAAGCCGCCCTGGCAGCGTCCCATGCCCGCGCGCGTGCGAAACTTGATGCCATCCAGCGTGCGGGCGCCCTGGCGAATGGCCTCCACGACTTCGCCCTCGGTCACCAGTTCGCAGCGACAGGCGATGCGTGCGAAGCGAGGGTTGGACGCGGCCAGGGCCATCTGCTCCTCGGTGCTCAGCGCGGCAAAGCGCACGGGCGGCGGCAGTTGGGCGACGAAGTTGTCCTTTTCTAGCAGCGCCAGCCCTTCGCCGCGCAGAATCTCGGCGACCAGGTGCGCGATGGCGGGGGCGGCAGTCAGGCCGGGGGACTGGATGCCGGCGACGTTGATGAAGCCCGCGGCCGCAGTGGGGCCAATGATGAAGTCTTCGCCCGCCGCCGCGGCGCGCAGCCCGGCGAACTCGGCGATGCAGTCGCGCGCGCTGATGCCGGGGACCATGCGCTGCACCGCCGCGAAGACCTCCTCGGCGCCCGCGGCTGTGGTCGTGAGGTCCTCTTTGTCATCCACGGGCTGGGCGGTCGGCCCGACCATGAGCGTGCCGTCGAAGGTGGGGATGACGAGGATGCCCTTGGAGACGGGCGTGGGACAGGGAAAGATCACGCGCTGCACCAGGCCCTGCACGCGCTTGTCGAGCAGGTATTCCTCGCCCTTGCGCGGGTGGAGGGTAAAGGTGCGTGCGCCTGCCATGTCGGCGATGCGGTCGGCGTAGAGGCCGGCGGCGTTGATCACGAAGCGGGCGCCGAAATCGCCGTGCGCGGTGTGGACGGTCCACCAGCCATCCTGGGCATCCAGGCCGGTCACTGCGCATTCGGTATGTAGCTCCAGGCCGTTGCGGCAGGCGCTTGCCGCCAGGTTGAGGCAGGCCTCGT
>JBBSBO010000186.1:0-5821 GCA_038251215.1 Caldilineales bacterium | reverse complement strand
GTCTTGACGCTCGACATTACCGTGACAAGCGGCTCCTATGTCTATATCCTGGCCCGGGATTCTCCATATCAGTCATACATTACAATTCCTCCCGTGCAATGAGTTGTAACGTTCCGCTCAGTCTTCTCCGCTAGACATCTAGCGCCGAAGATCCACGTCATAAACAACCAGGGCGGGCCTCCCTTCCGAGAGACCCGCCCCGCCTTACCTCTATTCACTTACCGCCCGGCGCGACCTGCCTACGCCATTTCCAGCGCCGGCATGCCTTCGATCAGCTCCGTCAGGCCCAGCTTCTCCACGCGCTCGGCGGTGGGCACGCCTTCTTGCGTCCAGCCCATCAGGCCGTACCAATAGTTGCGCGCGCCGTAGAACGCCTCGTCCGTGATCTCCACGCCCGCCAGCGGCCCTTCCTTGAAGGCCTTCATCACGCGCTTGGGCAGCACGTCATCCTCGGCGGTAAGGCCCTCGCGCAGATTGAAGAGGCGGCACAGCGTCTGCGCCCGCTCGCCCACGGCCAGCAGGTCCAGCGGCTCGAACTCGTGCCCAGTCACGGCGGAGATCGCCTCCGACACGTGGCGGTAGTTGTACGGGTGGAAGTGGCAGATGATGCCGCAGTCCAGCAGATGCTTCCAGTTGACCTCGTGGTAGAAGAGTTCCATCTTCTCGTGGCCCAAGTAGGTGGCGGGCATCGGCTCGAAGCGCTGCACCTCAGCCACCTTCTCCAGCGAGTCGCCCCAACTGGTGTAGCCCGTGTCGTGCATGTTCATCATGTGGTCGGCCCCCACGGGAGCCACGGCATAGCCGACGCCCAGCGCGTGCTTCAGGCGCGGCTCGTGCATGGGCAGCTCCTGCCCCTTCACCTCGACCAGATACTGCTTGGCCTCCGGGCCGATCCACTCGGCGACGCGCTTGGAGCCTTGGGCCATGATCTCGCCGAAGCCTTCCTTGTGCGCGATCATCTCGCAGGCCTGCATCAGGCCCGCGGCGTCGCCGAAGCCGGTCTTGAAGCCGCCCGTCATCTCCGGCGTCAGCAAGCCGTTGTCGAAGCACTCCATCACAAAGGCGATGGTCATGCCCATGCTGATCGAGTCCATGCCCCAGCGCGCCGAGTACTCGTTGGCCTTCGCCACGGCGAGCAGGTCATCCACGCCGCAGGCGCTGCCCACGCTGCCCAACGTCTCGTATTCCGGGCCGCCATAGGCCTTGTCGACCTTGAGCTTCTGGATGAAGTCCGAGCGCAGGTAGGGGTTGTCGGGGAAGGTGGCGTCCTCATACTCCACGACCTGCTTGCAAGTGATGGGGCAGACCTGGCAGGTGTCGCGGCCGATGAGGATGGTCTCGTACATCAGCTCGCCGCTGATCTGATCGCGCGTGTCGAACATGGCCTTGCCGAAGTTGTTGGTGGGCAACGCGCTGGTCGCCCCCAGCGAGGTGACGTTGCGCACCGTGCCCATCTCCACAGCCCAGGCGGCCTTGGTCTCGTAGTTGTCGCCCAGCCACTTGGCGACGGCGCCCATGCGCTTGCGCTCGATCACAGGCACGCGCAGCTTGCCGCGCGTCGCCACGGCCTTGAGGTTCTTGCTGCCCATCACCGCGCCCAGGCCGCCGCGGCCCGCCGCCCGGTTGATGTCGTTCATGACGTTGGCGAAGAGTACGCCGTTCTCGCCGGCAATGCCGCACTGCGCCACGCGGATGGCCTTGTCTTCCAACTCATCCTGGATAGCCCATTCGACATCGGCGGTGTCGCGGCCCCACAGATGCTCTGCCGGGCGGATCTCCATTTCGCCGTCGTGTACCCACAGGTACACCGGCTTCTCCGACTTGCCATGCACAATCAGCGCATCGAAGCCGGCGCGCTTGAACTCATGACCCCACCAGCCGCCGGATTCGGCGCTGGCAATGGCGCCGGTGAGCGGGCTTTTGCCGCCCACGCCGTGCCGCCCGCTGCCGGGCAGGTTAGAGCCTTGCAGCACGCCCGGCGCGAAGATCAGCAGGTTTTCCGGGCCGAGCGGATCCGCGCCGACAGGCAGATCGCGCAGCAGCAGGTAAGCGACCAGCCCGCGCCCGCCGATCAGCTTCAGATAGATTTCATCGGACGGCTCCTCGATCCATTGACGACCATCGGTCAGGTCAACGTGGAGCAGTTTTCCCCAGGTGCCTCCAACAGACATAAAACGACCTCCTTGAGGTTCAGAAAATGTGACAAGTGGGCGATAGGTACAACGCAAAACGAAAATGCCCGCCGCAGCGCAGAGAAGGGGTCCATGGCGGCGAACATGTGGGTTAACTCAAGTCATGAACGAGGGTCGCTAGGCTCCTGGTTCCGGGCGGGCGACGCGCTCCCGCCGCTGATGCCGGGCAGGAGATACAGCGTATCGCCGTCGGCGAGTTCCGTTTGCTGATAGGCGGGGCGGTTGTTGACGAGCATGATCAGCTCGCCCAGTTCGGGCAGCGCCAACTGCTCCAGCGCTTCGCCCACCGTGTGTACGTCTTCCAGCGCGGCATCGGGCGCAATATACTGTTTGAGGACGCCGCTCGCTTTTATGTTTACCGGCATAATTTAGAGTCAGTCCAGTCTAATCGACGTTGGCTTTCGTTATTGTAGTCGCTCACGGCCAAAAAGCAAATCACAAAACAGGCCGCAACGATCGCCACGAAGATGGCGCGGTTTGTGCGGCGAGGGTTGCCTCATGCGGGCGTCAACGATTGGGTGGCGGCGGTCATGCTTGCTGCCTGGCGCTCACCCATTCCTCAAGCAGGGCCGCCGCCGCCTGCATGTCCGGCAGATCGAACCCTTCGCTGAAGCGGGCATAGACCTCCGCCAGGCGGGTATACGCCCCCTGCGTCCGCCCCGTACGCTGCCACAGCCGGGCTAGCTCCATCACAGCGCGCAATTCCCAGATGAGCGCCTGCTGTTCATGGGCGACTGCCGCCGCCTTGAGGAAGAGAGCTTCGGCGGCTTCCAGGCCTGCATCTCCATCTCTGCCCAATATCAAGGCTCCCTGGAGCCGGTAGAGTTCCGCCTCGGCCATAAGGCCAACGCCCCTCCTGCGCAAGTCCCACCCCTCGTTGACCGCAACCATCCCTTCGTCATACAGCCCGGCCTCTAGACAGACCTGCGCCAGCAGCGCTCGGAACATGGGCGCGCTAAGGTTTGTCCCTCCCATGCCACGGCTCGGCAAGTTGCGCCGCATCTCGGCGACGCCTTCCGTCACCTGGCCCTGGCGAGCCATTAGCCATCCGCGATAAACACGTGCCCACGGGCGGAACGCCTCGACGCCGTACTCGTCAACCAGCCGCTGTAGAGCGTCGATCTCGGACGGCAAATCGCGACCGGGAAGCCCGTAGATGCCCAGGATAACCATGGCGGCCAGGGTCACTGCCAACGTGTACGGCTGGTTTGTCTTCCGGGCCAGATCCAGCGCCCGGTTTGCACAACGCGCCGCCTGATCGATGAAGCCCAACATCCACAGCACAAGAGGCAGCCAGGTCAAAATTACCGCCTGCGGCTTCAGCCCGACCAGCGCCTCCAGCGCATCATCCTCGCCGTCGCGATAGAGGCTCAACGCCCTTTCGAGATGGGTGCGTGCCGGCGCCAGACGTCCGGCGAAGAACTCCGTAACGCCCTGTACGGCATTCGCCAACAGGGCGGCCTGCCGATCCCCACTGGCCTCAGCCTGGGCCAGCATCTGCTCGCCCACCTCGATCGCTTCTGCGAATTCGCCCCGCCCGCGGTGCACATCTGCTTCCAAGTATAGGGCGTAGATTGATTCAAGGCCGCCGCCGGCCTTTCGGCCAAGGGCACGCGCCGGCATGACAGTCTCGGCGCGCGTGTCGTCGCCCACCCCGTAAACCGGAGAGAGCAGTTCGGCCAAGGCCATGCGAAGGCGCAGTTCCCGCCGCGCCCTGTCTGGCGTCTCGGGCAAGGCAGCCAGTAAGTCCAGACCTCGCTGAAGGCCTGCCACCGCCTCCCTGAAGGCGCCGAGCCGCATCGCCTGTCCCGCTGCCACATGCAGATGGTCAATTGCCTTGATAGCTAGACCGGCCCGTTCATAGTGATGCGCCAACTGCACCGCTATCTCCGCTGCCTGCGCGCCGTAGAACTCCTCCAGGGCCTCTCCGGTCATCTCATGTAGACGGGACTGCTCGACAGGGTCCAGCCGTTTATAGAGATACTCATGGAAAAGCACATGTTGAAACCGATAACGCGACAGAGACCGCTTGCCCGGCTCCAACCAAATGACGCTTTGCCCGCGCACCAGCCGGTGTTCTTTGCCCAGCATACCGCTCAACTGGCGCACCACGTCCGCCCGGCCCATGCCCATCACGCGCGCGGTTACCTCCGCCGTGAACTCGTTCCCTTCCACACTGGCTGCCGCCAACAGCGTCTGCGCTTCGCCAGGTAGGCGGCCAATCCGTTCGGCGATGACGGCCTCGACGCGCGGCGGGATTCGTCTCCAGTCCAAGCGCTCCCCCGCCGCCCATCGACCGTTGGCGTCACGGACCAGGTCGCGCCGCGCGTCCAGCTCGCGGAGCAATTCCACAGTAAAAAGTGCATGCCCGCCTGTGTGTTGGAAGAGCGTAGCCCGAAAGCCTTCGTTCAGCTCATTCGGTTCGCTGTCCAGCAGCGCATCGACAAACGCACGGCCGGCCGCCTGGTCCAGATCGACCTGGATGTCGCCGAAATCCCGTTGGAACTCGTTGAGCACGATCGCCAGCGGATGGCGGTCCTCGCCGCGTCCCAACCCGACATCGGGCGAACGGTAGGCGCCCACGAGCAGAATGCGACTGCCCGCCAGATGACGGCCCAGGTGCAACAGCAGGTTGGTCGACGCATCGTCCATCCACTGCAGATCGTCGAGCACAAGGATCAACGGGGAATTCCGGGCGATCTCTAGCAGAACCCCCGTCACCTCCTCGGATATCTTGCTCCCCTGCGGAAACGGCTGGCGGAGCGCGGGCGCCGACCTGCTGCGCCCCAGGTCGGCTAGTCGCGTTCGCCAGGCAGCGCCGCGCCCCGCTCCCAGCATAACGCTATCCGCCCGCAGCAGCAGATCTGCGGACGGAACAAACAGGTCGAGCAACCCCACACCCTTGTTCACCAGAGCGTGGACGGTGTGGGGCAGCAGCGCCCACAGACGCTGGGCCTGTTCCACCGTGATAGCCCCTCCTGCGCGGCCGGCCTCAATGTCCCCAGCCAACATCTGGAGAATTTCGCGAAAGGGGAGAAATGGATCGCCCGGACCGGTCGCGGCGTTACAACTTCCGCAAGCCGCCGCCAGATCGGGGTGGGCTGCCAGGGCGAGGCGAACGAACTCGCGCACAAGAGCAGTCTTGCCGCTGCCTGCGTCTCCGCTCACAAATACAACGCGGCCGTGACCCTGCAGCGCTTTGTCCAGATAACCATCCAGTTGCGCCAGCTCTCGCTCGCGGGCGACGAAACCTGATAGATGCGCCGGCTCACCGAGCCGCCGCGAACCAGACACATGGGCTGCCGGGCCGGCATCTGCTCGTCCGGCCGGCGCGGCCGTCCGCTCAAACTCGTCCGTGCGGATCGCCTCGGCCAGCGCCACGGTCTCAGGCATGAGGTCCACGCCCAGTTCCTGCGCCAGGATGCGCCGGCAGACCTCAAGCTGCTGTAATGCGGCGCTGCGCTGCCCGCCCAAGGCCAGCGCAGCCATCAGTTGCCGGTGCGCCTCTTCATCCAGCGGCTCCAACTGCACCTGTCGCCGCGCCGAGGCCTCGGCCGCGTCATAGCGCCCTGCCAGTTGGCAATCGGCGATCTGCCGGCGCAGCGCAGCCACCATCTCGCGTTGCAGTT
>JBBSBO010000185.1:0-5825 GCA_038251215.1 Caldilineales bacterium | reverse complement strand
CACCCTGGCCTGCGTGCGCACGCGCACATTCTGGCTGCGCCGGGCGAAGTCCGGCTCAATCGTCTCGATTTCGCCTAACAGCGCGTCCCCATCCTCGGCCTGGCGCCCCGGATACGCGCCGGAGTAATCGAGTGCCAAACTATCCGGCGCGATGCCCACGACCAGGCCCTCCCCGCTACGGCAACGGCTGCGCAGCGACTCCGGCAGCGGGACCTCCAGCGCCCCCACCGCCACACTCCCACGCTCAGTCACGGTTGCGGGCAACAGATTCACCGGCGTCGGCCCCAGGAAGCCGGCGACGAAGCTCGTTGCCGGCTTGGCGCGCAGTTGGGCGTACGTGCCCGCCTGCTCAATCTTGCCCGCGCGCATGACGGCAATTGTGTCAGCCAGCGCTATGGCTTCCACCTGGTCGTGCGTTACGTAGATGGCCGTGATCGCAAAACGGCGCAACAGCCGCCGGATCTCCACGCGTGTTTGCATGCGCAGCTTGGCGTCGAGGCTGGAAAGCGGCTCGTCAAGCAGGAAGAGTGCGGGCTTGCGCACCAGGGCGCGGGCAATCGCCAAGCGCTGCTGTTCGCCGCCGGAGAGCGTGCCGGGCTTGCGCCCCAACAACTGGCGAAAGCCGTAGCCCATCATGTCCGCCGTCTCGCGGATGCGCGCTTCGGCTTCTGCATCGGGGGCTTTACGCACACGGAAGAAGAAGTTCAAGTTGCCATGCCCATAGAAATGGGGATAGAGCGCATAGCTCTGGAAGACCATGCCGATATAGCGGTCGCGCGGGGGCACATCGCGCATCGGGCGCTTGTCGTAATAGACCTCGCCCGAATAGTCGCCGTCCAGCCCGGCGATGACGCGCAGCAGCGTACTCTTGCCGCAGCCCGAGGGGCCGATCACGGCGCAGGTCTTGCCCTCCGCCACGGTCAACGTGAGGTCGTCTAGCGCGCGCATGTCGCCTGCCTGACGTTGCACGCCTTCCTCGCCCTCGCGCACGCTCGGCGAAGACCCGCCCGGTTGCCCGTGGAAGATTCGCGTGACATGCTCCACATGGATTTCGGCCATCGCGTACTCCCGTCAGCGGCTGCAGGCGCAACTCTTCTTGTCCTTGGCTGGTCTTGCCATCACTTCGGCAGAGCGGCAAGCGCACGGCAGCCCGAATTTTGCTCTACACGAAGTTGCATTCGGCGCGCATCTATGCTAGAGTTGATGTTTGTGCCTGCGAACAAACGGTTCGCAGATGAATGTAACGGGCTGAGGGTGCGACTTGGCTCTATCAGTCAAGGAGTATTTTCAGTGAATTTTGACCAATTTTCCCTCGACCCGCGCATTTTGGCGGGGGTGAGGAGCGCCGGCTTTACCACGCCGACCCCGATCCAACAGCAAGCCATCCCCCTTGTCCTCGAAGGGCAAGACATCATCGGCGTGGCGCAGACGGGCACGGGCAAGACCGCGGCCTTCATGCTGCCCATTCTGCAACGCCTCACGCGCGGGCCGCAGGGCCATGTGCGCGCCCTCGTGCTGGCGCCGACGCGTGAACTCGCCGAGCAGATCCATCAGACCGCGCTTGATCTAGGCAAGAACACCAAGGCGCGCAGCATCTCCATCTATGGCGGCGTCAGCAAAGGTCCGCAGCTCAGCGCCCTGCGCCGCGGCACGGAGATCGTCATCGCCTGCCCCGGTCGCCTGCTCGACCACATGGGCGAGGGCAACATCGACCTCTCGCAGGTCGAGATGCTCGTGCTGGACGAAGCCGACCGCATGTGCGATATGGGCTTCCTGCCCGACATCCGCCGCATCCTTAAGCAGTTGCCGCAGAAACGCCAGACGCTCTTCTTCTCGGCGACCATGCCCCAGGAGATCCGCGAGCTGGCAGACAGCATCCTCAACCACCCGCACACAGTGCAGGTCGACGTGATCGCGCCCGCCAAGACCGTCTCGCACGCGCTCTATCCTGTGCCGCAAGGCGACAAGAAGCAACTCCTGCTGGGCATGCTCCAGCAATTGCCCACCGAGCGCGTGCTGGTCTTCACGCGCACCAAACATCGCGCCAAGAAGTTGGCAGAGGACCTGGAACGCCAGGGCTATCGCGCCTCGGCCTTGCAGGGCAACATGGCGCAGAACCGTCGTCAGCAAGCCATCGACGGCTTCCGCGACGGGCGCTATGACATCCTGGTGGCAACCGACATCGCCGCGCGCGGCATCGACGTCTCCAAGATCTCGCACGTCATCAACTTTGATATGCCTGACACGGTGGACGCCTACACGCACCGCATTGGGCGCACGGGCCGCGCCCACGAAAGCGGCGAGGAGCTGACCTTCGTCGCCGGCGGCGATGAGGACATGGTGCGCGCCATCGAGAGGGTGCTGGGCACGCGCATCGAGCGCCGCGCCATTGATGGCCTGACCGTGGTCGAAGCCGTGGCGCCGCCCAACGATACGCCCGCAACGTCGAGTCGCCCGCAGTCCACGCGTGGGCCGCACGGCCAATCGGCGCGGCAAAACGGCTCATCCAGCCGCCCCGCGGCTCCGCTGGGCAATGGCACCTCCGATTCAGCGCGCGCGGCGCGCCGCCGTCGCCGGCAGTGGTCTACAACGAATCCTGCCACGTCAGCCCGCTAAGCTGTACAAGGCTGACCTAGCTCGTGAAACAACGAAGCCTCTCGTGACGAGAGGCTTCGCGCTTGCCGCGCTGTGCTGCCGGCTGTGCGACTCAGATCTAGGCTTGCATCGCCTGTAAGATCTGCCAGGCTTTCCACTGCATGCGCGGCACGTGGAAACACCCCTTCCACGTGTTGCCCTTGAGCGGCACGGACAGCCGCCCATCGCGGTGCAGGTAACCGTACCACTCGCCAAATTCAGGGTCGGGAAAATGCGCATAGGCCCACGTGTGTACAAGCTCATGGCGCTGTGCGTATTTCTCGTCGCCGGTCAACTGGTAAGCAAGCAGCATGGCGATGATCGCCTCATTGTGGGGCCACCAAAACTTCATGTCGTGCCAATACTCCTGTACGGGCAGGCCCTTGACGTCGCGGTAATAGAAGAGGCCGCCGAACTCCTCGTCCCAGCCCCATGCCCACATCCACTCGAGGATGGTGAGACCAAGTTGGCGCAGCCTGTCGTCGTTACCGCGCAGGCGGGCTTCCTCCAGGATGAACCAGGCCGCCTCCAGTGCATGCCCCGGATTAAGCAGACGTCCGTCAAAGTGATCGAGCAACTCGCCATGGGGGCCAACCGTCTCCAGCACCGCGCCGAACTCCGGCTTCATGAAGTCGCGTGCGATCTCGTCGATGCAGCGGTCGATCCAGCCGGTGCAGAGCGCCGGGTCGCCGCCGGCCTCGCGCAGCGTCTGCGCCGTGGCGATCAGGATCATCGGCACAGCCAGCCCTTTCATGGCGCGCACGTCCGGGTTGACCTTGGGCGGCAGCGCGCCTGGCGTCTCCAGGAGATGCGTCACCCGCACAAACAGATCGACGGCGGCTTGCAGCATCGCCGGGTCGCCCGTGGCCTGAGCGTAGGCGGCATAAGCAATGACGGCAAAGGTCTCGCTGAAGATGTAGCGCCGTTTGCGCAGCGGGCGACCGTCGCGCGTAACCAGAAAGAACATGCGACCGTCTTCGTCGAAACAGTGCGCGTTGAGGAAGTCGATGCCGTGCTTCGCCAGGCGCAGCCATTCGGGCCGCGGCTCTACCGTGCGGTAGAGCGTGGCGAGCATCCAGGCCATACGCCCTTGTAGCCACACAGCTTTGTCCGTGTCGATCAGCGAGCCGTCGCGGTTGAGCGAGAACATAAAGCCGCCCTGCTCTTCGTCCACGCTGTGGCGCAGCCAGAAAGGGATCACATCATCCAACAGCCCGTCCCGATAGATGCGGGCCAGTTCGTCTTGGCGCGCGGGGGTCAAGATACTCGCATTCTCCGGCATGGCACTCTCCAGTGAGGGTGGATTTCTACGCGGAATGTTCGATCAAGTTGCTCCGAAGTGCAAATGCAGGCCGCATGTGTGATACGATGTACGCAGTCTGCGCACGCGTTACGCCGCCGCCGCGGCGCCCGAATCGACCGTAACCTAGAAGCCTGTGAGACAAAACGCACTGTTATGACTCAGTCCAACCCTTCGCCACATTCCACATCGCACGTCGCCGTCGACTACAGCCGCAAGTGGTACGTGATGGCCGCGGTGGCTATGGGCACCTTTCTCGCGACGATTGACGGCAGCATCGTCAATGTGGCCCTGCCTACCCTTGTCAACGAACTGAACACGAGTTTTGCCGTCGTGCAGTGGGTCGTCCTGGCCTACTTGCTGACGTTGGCGACGCTGCTGCTGACATGGGGTCGCCTGGCGGACATCCGCGGCAAGAAGCCAATCTACATCGTCGGTTTTGTGATCTTCACGGCAGGCTCGCTGCTGTGCGCGCTGGCAGTCAACGTCTACATGCTGATTGCCATGCGCGTAATCCAGGCGATCGGCGGCTCCATGATTATTGCGCTCGGCTCGGCTATCGTCACCGAGTCATTCCCCAACCATGAGCGCGGCAAAGCGCTGGGCATCTCCGGCTCGATTGTCTCGATCGGCATCATTTCCGGGCCGGTGTTCGGCGGGTTGATCTTGGGCAGGCTTTCCTGGCACTGGATCTTTCTGGTCAACCTGCCGGTCGGCATCGTCGGGCTGTGGATGGTGCGGCGCTTTGTGCCGAACCTGCCGCCCGCCGGCGGACGCCGCTTCGATTTCTTGGGCGCGATCCTGCTCTTCGCCGGCCTCATCTCTCTGTTGCTTGGCCTCACCTTTGGCCAGACGATGGGCTTCACCGCCCCGCTGGTGCTGGGGCTGCTGGCGGCCTTCCTGCTAATTTTCGCACTCTTCATCTTCACCGAGATGCGTTTACCGGAACCGATGATTGACCTGCGCCTCTTCCGGAACCAGATGTTCAGCGTCAACCTGCTGACCGGCCTGCTGACTTTCATCGCCATATCGGGCACGATCATTCTCCTGCCCTTCTATCTGCAGAACGTGCGCGGTCTCAGCGTGATGGCGGTAGGCCTGATGATGGCGGTCACGCCGATCGCGATGGGCAGCATTGCCCCTCTGTCCGGTTCGCTCTCCGACCGCATCGGCTCGCGTCCGGTGACGGTCGTGGGGCTAGCGGTGCTGTTCGCCGGCTATTTAGCGGCGGCCACGCTCAGCGCCGATACCTCGGTGCTGGGCTATGTACTGCGATTGGCGCCGGTCGGCGTGGGCATGGGCATCTTTCAATCGCCCAATAACAGCGCGGTGATGGGGTCCGTGCCGCGACGGGCATTGGGCGTGGCGTCGGGGCTGCTGGCGGTCACGCGCACGTTCGGGCAGACGGTCGGCATCTCGGTGCTGGGCGCGGTGTGGTCGGCGCGTGCGGTGATGCACAACGGCGACATCATCATCCCCGGCGGCCCCAGCAACGCCGAGATCGCCGTGCAGGTCCCCGCCATGCAGGACACGCTGCACGTCAGCGCCGGGCTGGTGAGCGTGGCGCTGATCCTTGCGCTGTGGGCCTTGTATACCGAGCGCCGCAGTCGCGGGCAGCGGGTCAAAGAAGGTGTGCAGGCGGCGGATTAGGCGGTCTGTGACAAGCTCCGCACCGCGGGCACCTGGCCAGCGCGCAAAGGGCCGATCGCCGACACCGGCGCTGTGACCACGGCGATAGATTCGCCCACGGCATTAAAGATCTCCAGGATAGCGCCGTCCTCACCGCCTGCAGGATGGTGAGCGTAGCCCACTAACGTCGCCACATCTCCCGCGCGCAGGCCATCGTCGGGCATATCTTGTGTGACGACGACTTCTTGATAAAGCTCTGGCT
>JBBSBO010000184.1:0-5829 GCA_038251215.1 Caldilineales bacterium | reverse complement strand
GGCGCAAGCGTGCGCGCGGGAAGATGCGTGCGCATTATACGCCCGCGCCCGCGCTCGAACCAAGTGATGCAACTTCCGATTGACCTGCACGCGCGCCGAAATCTGTGCTGCAGTCGCCCGCTCATCCCTCCGGCGCGTGATTTGACAATCCTGCACCCAGGATCGACACTACACCGGAGCCTGGATCACGCGTCCGGATCACGCGTCCGGATTGCACACTGAAACGAGCGCGTATGTCCCTGCCCAATATTCTCTACCTGCACTCGCACGACACCGGCCGCGCCATCCAACCCTACGGGTATGGCATCCCTACGCCCAGCTTGCTGCGCCTGGCGCAGCAGGGCATCCTGTTCCGTCAGGCCTATAGCGCGGCCCCTACCTGCTCGCCTTCACGCGCCGCGCTGCTGACGGGACAGTCTCCGCACAACAGCGGCATGCTCGGCCTGGCCCATCGCGGCTTTGCCCTGCACGATTATCGCCAACACATCGTACACACCCTGGGCGCGGCCGGCTATCGCACCACGCTGATCGGCATGCAGCATGTCGCTAAAGACGCCGCCGCCATCGGCTACGACGAAGTGCTGCCGCTGCCCTCGGCGCACGCGCGCGACGTAGCCCCCGCAGCCGCGGCCTTTCTCGCCGATCTCGCGAAGGCGCCCGCCCAGCCCTTCTTCCTCGATGTCGGCTTTGAAGAGACCCACCGCGCGTTTCCGGCGCCCACGGCCCAAGAAGAGCCGCGCTACACGCTGCCTTTCGCCGTGCTGCCCGATGTACCGGCGGTGCGCGGAGATGTCGCCGCCTTCAAGGCGAGCGCACGCCTGCTGGATGACGGCATCGGCACGGTCCTCGACGCGCTGCACGCCGCCGGGCTGGACGATAACACGCTCGTGCTCTACACCACCGACCACGGCCCCGCCTTCCCCGGCATGAAGTGTACGCTGACCGACCACGGCATCGGCGTCGCGCTCATTCTGCGCGGGCCTGGGCGCGATCCGGGGCCGTTTGCAGGCGGCCGCGTGGTCGACGCCCTCATCTCGCACATCGACATCCTGCCCACCCTCTGCGCCTACCTGGGCATCGACCCGCCGCCCTGGCTGCAAGGGCGCTCGTTCCTGCCGGTCCTCACCGGCGAGACTGAGCAGGTCAACGACGCCATCTTCGCAGAAGTCACCTACCACGCCGCCTACGAGCCGCAACGCGGTGTGCGCACGCCGCGCTACAAATACATCCGCCGCTTTGGCGAGCGCACGACCCCGGTCCTGCCCAACTGTGACGACAGCCCCAGCAAAGAAGTTTGGCTGCAAGCCGGCTGGTGTGACCGGCCCGTCGAGCAGGAGCAGCTTTTCGACCTGCTCTTCGACCCCGCCGAGCGCCGCAACCTGCTCACCCAAACAGGCGCAGACCCGAACGTAGCCGCGGTCTACGCGGCGATGCGCCAACGCCTGGCCGATTGGATGCAGCGCACGGACGACCCGCTGCTGCACGGCCCGGTCCCCGCCCCATCCGGCGCCCAGCTCAATGACCCAGACGGCCTGTCGCCCCAAGAGCCGGTCTTCGTCGTGCCATGAGCGCAGCCGTCGCCCTCTCTCACCCCACCCGCCAACGCATATGAAGCAAACCACGACCTCCTTCACGCCGGTGTCGTTGCACGGCGCCGGCGACTGGCGCATCCTCCGCCGCAGCTTCGGCTACCTGCGCCCCTACTGGCGCATGGTGCTCGGCTCCTACTTGATCCTGCTGATCACGACGGGCCTGTCGCTGCTCGTCCCGCAGTTCACGCGCTGGATCGTGGATACGGGCATTCGCACCGGCAACGTGCGCCTGCTCGTCGGCGCCGTGTCGCTGCTGCTGGGCACGGCCGTGGCGCTCGTGTGGATGAACCCCACGCTGGCGCTGCTCAGCCTGGCGGCGATGCCTATCCTCGCCTGGCGCGCCCTCGCCTTTGGTCGCGAAATGCGCCCCCTCTCGCTGGCGATCCAACAGCAACTGGGCGTCCTGACGACACGTTTGGAGCAAAACCTGCGCGGCGCGCGCGTGGTCAAGGCGTTTGCCCAGGAGCGCGCCGAGATCGAACGCTTCGACCGCGAAAACCAACGTTGGTTCGACCTCTCCGCCTACGCCGTGCGCCTGCGCGCCGTCAACGTGCCCATGCTTGACCTGATCGCCAACATCGGCACGGTCTTCATCATCTGGTATGGCGGCTTGCTCGTCATCCGCAACCAGCTGACCCTGGGCGAGTTGATCGCGTTTTCAGCATATTTGGGCCAGTTGGTGCAGCCCGTGCGCCGCGTCGGCATGATTGTGCCGGCGGTGGCGATGGCCGCCTCTGCCGGTGAGCGCATCTTTGACATTCTGGACGCGCCCTCGGCGGTGCAAGATGCCGAAGACGCCGCGCCCATGCCGCCCATCCGCGGCGAGGTGCGCTTTGAACATGTGGACTTCGCATACTCCGAACACCATTCCGTACTGGACGATGTTTCATTCGCGGCGCAGCCCGGCCAAGTCATCGCCCTGCTGGGGCCAACCGGCTCCGGCAAGTCCTCGGTGATCAATCTCATCCCCCGCTTCTATGACCCCACGCGCGGGCGCGTGCTGATAGACGGCATCGACATCCGCACGGTCACGCTCGCCTCTCTGCGCGACCAGATCGGGATTGTGCTGCAAGAGACGACCCTGTTCGCGGTCAGCATCGAGGAGAACATCGCCTTTGGCCGCCCCGGCGCCTCTACCGAGGAGATCCAGGCCGCGGCCCAGGCTGCGCAGGCGCACGAGTTCATCTGCGCCATGCCCGACGGCTATCAGACACACGTCGGCGAACGCGGCTCCACCCTCTCGGGCGGCCAACGCCAGCGCATCGCCATCGCCCGCGCCCTGCTCAAGGACCCGCGCATCCTGCTGCTCGACGACGCCACCGCCAGCGTCGACACCGAAACGGAAAGCCAGATCCAACTGGCGCTGGAGCGGTTGATGCGCGGCCGCACCTCGTTCGTGATCGCCCAGCGCCTCAGCACGGTGCGCGCCGCCGACCTGATCCTCGTTCTCGAGCGCGGGCGCATCGGCGCCATGGGTAGCCATGCTCAACTGCTGGAGCGCTCCGCCCTCTATGCGGAGATCTACGAGCGACAGTTGCGCCCGCAAGAGCAAGACGAGCAAATCCTCCAGCGCGCCAACCAAGCTGCACAGGACGATGCGCAGCAGAACGCCCAACAAAACGCTCAGCCGGACGCGCCGGCATGAAGCCGCAACTTAGCCGCGCCCTGCTCCTGGTCGCCCTCGCCCACGTCACCATCGAACTGAGCAACAACTTCATGCCCGTGCTCTACCCGCGGCTGATGCCCAGCATGGGCCTCAACTACACCCAGGTCGGCGTCATCGCCCTGGTCGCGGCTACGAGCATGGCGCTGGCACAGCCCCTCTTCGGCTACATCAGCGACCGCTGGGGCGCCGTGCCGCTGGCGACGCTCGCTATCGTGTGGATCGGCACGGCCATGAGCTTTGTCGGCTTTGCGTCGAGCTACAGCACCTTGCTCGTGCTGATCGCGTTGGGCAGCTTTGGCTCCGCCGCCTTCCACCCGCCCGCCGCCGTGCTGGCAGCAGCCAACAGCGGCGACAAGCGCGGGTCGGGCATGTCCATCTTTTCAGTGGGCGGCAACTTCGGCGCGGCCCTCAGCCCGCTGTGGATGACGCTGGCGCTGGCGTGGTTCGGCCTGCGCGGCACGATCACGCTGCTCCCGCTCGCGCTGACCTTTGGCGCCGTCTTCTACGCCTCGCTGCGCACGCGGCGCACGTCCGCCGCCGCGCCGCAGAGTGACACGCCGTCACCGTCGCGCGCCGACGGCTTCCTGATGGGCATGATCCTGATCATCGTCGCCATGATGTTTCGCTCCTGGTTCCACGTGGCGTTCACCACCTATCTGCCCATCTGGGTGGAGTCGAGCGGCGGCACGCTCGGCGCGGGCGGCAGCCTGTTGGCAATCTTCGCCTTCTCGGTCAGCGGCGGCAGCCTGGTGGGCGGGCCGTCCGGCGACCGCTTCGGCTACTGGGCAGTGCTCGTGGCGGCGCTGGCCTTGCTGCCCTTCGCCTACTGGCTCTTTCTGAGTAGCGCCGGCGCGATCCAGATCGCGGCCCTCATCCTCTGCGGCCTCGCCATGGGCGCCACCTATCCCAACAGCATCGTGCTCGTATTGGAAGCGTGGCCCCACCAGGTGGGCGTAGCCTCCGGCCTGCTCATGGGGCTGGGCTGGTGGCCCGGCGGGCTAGGCGCGTCGCTCACCGGCTACATTGCCGACCGCGCCGACCTCTCCGCCGCGCTGGCGACGCTGATCTTCGTGCCGCTCGCCGGCCTTCTCTGCCTGATGGCCTACGGCGTCGCCGCGCGCACGCGTCGTCGGCGCGTGGCGCTTTAGCCTTTGACCTGACCCGCACACAACAGCGCCGGCTAATCTGGCAGATCAGCCGGCGCTCATCAACTCATTCCCTCAACGCGAAGCGACGCATCCTCCGCCCAGCCTACTTTCCTTCCTCTGCGTCCTCTGCGGTAAATCCGTTCTTTCCCGCCGCTCACCTAGAACGTCGTATGCAGCGCCTGCGCCGCGCCCGTCTGGGCCGAGCGGTAAGCCGCCTCGAAGATCTCAATCACATGCCGTGCATGCTCGGCGCTGGCGACGGTCGGCACGTCGTTCTTCACCCATTCCGCCAACTGCATCACATCCTCGAAGACGTGAGCCTCTTCCATCTCGCGATGGCGGCCCGTCACGTGCGGCAAGGTCGCCGTATAGCCGTAGCGTTCGGCGACCTCGCGGCCCGGATAGTCGATCACCTCGCCGTTGAGCGTCCCGCCGTTGATCGTGCCCTTTGTGCCAAAGATGAGCGGACGCCCCATGTTGGGCAAGCCGCCCGCAGCGACGCCATAGACAAAGGCAAAGAGCGCGTCGCCAAAGTCCAGCGCCATCAACGTCTGGTCGTCCATGTCCGTCGGCAAAAGTTGCCCCAGGAACTCGCGCTCGTGGATGCGCACACCGGAGAACGCCGTCACCTGCTTGGCCGGCCCCAGCACGCCTGTCATAGCGTGCAGCCCATACACCGTCATATCATACAGCGGGCCGCCGCCCGGTTTGCGGAAATACCAGGCCGGGTTGATGTTCGTCAGCGGGTCGTCGCCGTGGCGCACGCTCGCCTCTTGTTCGTGGTAGCGGCCAAATGACGCGCCCGTGACGGCCCACGTCAGCCTGCCCAGCGCGTCTTCGTCGATCAACTGCTTGATGCGCTGCAAGCGCGGGTTGAGCATCTCGCCGGGCGAGGCCACCAACTTGACGCCCTTGGCCGCGGCGCGTGCGATCAAGTCGTCGGCCTCCTCCACGGTCGTCGTCATCGTCTTGTTAAAATGAATATGCAGGCCGTTCTCCACCGCCAAGAGGCCCTGGGCATAGTGCATGCCGATCGGCGAAGCGATGCTCACCGCATCCAGGCCGCCCGCCGCGATCATCTCCTCGAAAGTGGCGTAGGCGCGTGCCACGCCGAACTTCTCCGCCGCAGCCTGCGCCCGCTCCCAAATGGGGTCACACAGCGCAACCACCTGCACCGTCTCGCTCATGTCCTCCATCGTCAGGTGCGGCAGCAGCCCGCGCAACGTAATGCTACCTGTGCCGACAATGCCCAATCGCACCGCATCTTTGCCTGCCATACGCTCCCTACCTTCTTATCTGTCAAAACCGGTGAATAGACTACAGTGGATAGTATCTCGATGGTTGCCCAGGAATGCGCCCCCCGTCGCTCGCCGGAAATCATCACACAACTGCGCCCTGAACACATGCATCATAACACAAGCTC
>JBBSBO010000183.1:0-5850 GCA_038251215.1 Caldilineales bacterium | reverse complement strand
GAACGCGTCTACCCGGACGTGGCGGCGCAGTACAATCTGTCCTAGCGCCTCATCCCGACAATTTGCCCTGTTAAGTTGTCTTAGTTCGCTTTCCCGACAACTTGCGGCGCTTTTCGTGGCTGAAACCTGTTGAATTCCGCCCCAGGATTTCGCCGCCGGCTTTGACACCCCGCGCGCGCGCGGCTATAATGCTAGCGCCTGGGGCCAGCCCAAGCTGCACCGGTGCAACGATGGCAGGGGGTATATGCGTGAGCGTTTCCGACGAGGTCAAAGAGCGGATCTACATTGTCGACTTCATCTCGCGCTACACGCCCCTAAAAAAGGCCGGCAGTAGCTATAAGGGGCTGTGTCCCTTCCACTCGGAGCGCACGCCCAGCTTCGTTGTTTATCCCCATTCCGGCACATGGCATTGTTTCGGCGCTTGCGGCACAGGCGGCGATGTCTTCACCTTTCTCATGCAGAAGGAGAACCTGGATTTTCGCGAGGCGCTGCAGGTGCTGGCGCGCGAAGCCGGCGTGCAGCTGGAGGAGCCGAGCGGCGAAGTCTCGCAGCGCGATGCGTTATACGCCATCAACGAGTTGGCTGCCGGCTATTTCGAGGAGATTTTGCGCAGCCACGCGGCTGCGACACCGGCGCGCGACTATTTGGCGCGGCGCGGGATCGACGCGGCGACGATCGCGCAGTTTCGCATCGGCTTCGCGCTGGACGGGTGGAACGGCCTGCGCGATTATCTGAGCGAGAAGGGGTATGACACGGAAGCGCAGTTGCGCGCCGGGCTGGTCAAGCGGCACGAGGAGCGCGGCAACATCTTCGACGCCTTTCGCAACCGCGTGATGACGCCGATCCGCGACCGCATGGGCCGTGTGGTTGGCTTTGGCGGGCGCGTCTTGGACGACAGCAAGCCCAAGTATTTGAACACCGCGGAAACGCCGGTCTTCCACAAATCGCATGTGATCTACGGCATTGACCTGGCCTACGACGCCGTCCGCACGGCCAACCGCGTGGTGATCGTGGAAGGCTATATGGATGTGATCGCGGCGCACCAGTTTGGCTTCACGAACGTGGTGGCGTGCATGGGCACGGCGCTGACGACGGAGCAATTGCACCAGTTGCAACGTTATACCAGCAACTTCGTGTTGGCGCTCGACGCCGACGCCGCAGGCCAACAGGCCACGATTCGCGGGCTAAACCAGGCGCGACAATCGCTGGAGCGGGTGAGCCGGCCTGCGGTGCGCCCGGGCGGCGGCTTGCGCATGGAGGAGCGGCTCGGCGCCAATCTGCTTGTCTGTTCCATGCCGGAAGGGCAAGACCCGGACGACGTGATCCGGCACGACCCCGCGCTGTGGGAGTCGCTCGTCGGCAAGGCCAAGCCGCTGGTCGAGTATTATTTGGGCGTGGTGGCGCGGCAGATCGACCTGTCCAGCGCAGCGGGCAAGGGCGCCATGGTCAGCGAGTTGGCGCCGCTGATCGCCGAACTTGACAGCGAGATCGAGCGCCAGCACTACATCCAAGAACTCAGCCGCCTCGTTCAGATCGACGAGTTGACGGTGGCGGGGCGCGTGCAAGCCGCGGCCAAGACCAGCCGCGTGCCGCCAGGCCGGCGAGCCTCGCCGCCTGCCGTCCGCGGGCCGCGGGGCAGGGGCGCATCGCCCGCCGCGCCGGCGAGTGCGCCCCTGCAGGAGCCGCCGGATTACGCCGCCGGCTACGCGCCGGAGGACGGGGAGTATGGCGGCTACGGCGAGTTTGGTCCTCCGCCGGAGGAAGAGGGCATGCCGCTGCGCGGCGGACGCAGGCCCATGCGCAGGCCGGCGCGTGTCGTGCGGCCGGTACAGTCTAGCTTTGGCAAGGAGGAGTATCTGTTGGCCTGCTTGCTGCACAACCCGGACCTCTTGGTCTGGCTGGCGGCGGAGGCGGATGTGCGCAAAGTTGCGCCGCCGGCGACGGGCGATTGGCAGCATGTGGAGAACCAGGAGATCTTCCGAGCGCTGCGGCTCTATATTGCCGGGGATGCCCATTGGGATGTAGAGTTATTCCAGGAGGGCTTGACCAGTCATTTGCACGGGCGGCTGGGAGGGCTGCTCGCCGGGGCGGCGATGTTGCCGCCTTCGTCCATCGAAGATTTGCGCATCGAGATGCTCAAGGTATTAGTGCGGATGCGCATGGATCGGCTAAAATCGGACAATACGCACATCAAATTCTTGATCGACGATGCCCAGCGCAGCGGCGACCTCGAAGCAGTGCGCAGCTTTGACGCCATCAACAATCACAACCTGCGTACTTTGTCATTTCTACAGGATACCTGGGTCGGGCTGACCCGCGTGCTCGCCGTACAGGGGCGCGCCGAAAAGGGTGTAAAGATCCGTTAGTCCGCAGGGTGCGAGCAAGGGAGACAGATGGCAAGGCGACGCCAGACAACCATCACCACAGACGGTTCGGAGCAGGAGCCGGTGACGCCATCGCGGCGCACCAGCTCTGAAAGCGAGCTGGACGAATATATCCACTTGGGCGAGGGGCAGGAAGAAGAGGAAGACCTTTTCGACGATATTTCCGATGATGAGGAAGAGGAAGAAGAGGAGGAACAGGGCGCGCCCATCCCGCGCATCGAGCGCGACACCAAGATGGAAGAGGAAATCGAGCTGGAAAAGTATGTTCCGCTCGAGAAGTTGGTGGAGGATGTGGCGGAGATCAGCCCCAGCCTGGACCCAGTGCGCATGTACCTGCGCGACATCGGGCGGCATCCGCTGCTCACCGGCGAAGAGGAGTTGGAACTAGCCCGCCGCATCGCCGAGGGCAAGAAGGCGGAGGCGCTGCTGGACCAAACCACGGACCTCGACGAGCGCGACTTGCTCGAGCTGGGCATCCGGCGTGGCAAGGAGGCGCACGACAAGCTGGCGCGCAGCAACCTGCGCCTGGTGGTGAGCGTAGCCAAGCGCTACATCGGGCGCGGCCTCAACTTCCTGGACTTGATCCAGGAGGGCAACATGGGGCTGCTGCGTGCGGTGGACAAGTTCGACCACAAGCTCGGTTTCAAATTCAGCACCTACGCCACCTGGTGGATTCGCCAGGCCATCAGCCGCGCCATCGCCGACCAGGCGCGCACGATCCGCATCCCGGTGCATATGGTGGAGACGATCAACCGCCAGTCGCGCATCAAGCGACGGCTGCAGCAGGAGTTGGGTCAGGAGCCGTCCTTCGAGCGCATCGCCATCGAGATGGAATTCGTCGAGCCGGAGGACGCCCAGGCCGCCATGGCTGCCTGGGAGGCGAACCCCGACGCGCCGTTGGAGACAGAGTTGAAGCGCCGCCTGGAACGCGCGGCGGCGAAGGTGCGCAAGATTCAGCGCCTGAGCCAAGAGCCGCTCAGCCTGAATACACCCGTGGGCAACGAGGACAATAGCTATCTGGGTGACTTTATCGAAGACGACAGCTTGCCCGGGCCGGTCGATTCCGCCAGCCGCCGACTGCTTAAGGAGCACATGCACGAGATTTTGGACGGGCTGAATGAGCGCGAGCGCAAGGTGCTCATCATGCGCTTCGGCCTGGACGACGGGGTGACGCGCACGCTGGAAGACGTGGGCCGCGAGTTCGACGTGACGCGCGAGCGCGTGCGGCAGATCGAGGCCAAGGCGCTGCGTAAGTTGCGCCATCCGCTGCGTAGCCGCAAGCTGCGCGACTATCTGAGCTAGGCGCCGTGTCGGGGGCACGGTCTGGGTCGCGATCCAGGCCGTGTCTAGGCCGAGTTGGGGGCGCTGTGAATTTGACAGATATCCCGCATCCTGGCTATAATCCCACACTTGAAGCGGCGAGTGAAGCGCAAAGAAAGCCGTGAAGCAAGGTAGTGCAGCAAAATAGTCCTCGGTAGCTCAATCGGCAGAGCGTTCGGCTGTTAACCGAGATGTTGGAGGTTCGAGTCCTCCCCGAGGAGCTGAAAACTAGTAGAATGTGATAGGAAGCCGCCTGAATCCATATGGACTCAGGCGGCTTCTTGCGTCTCAGGCGAAATTTCCGCGTGGGACGCGTTGGTCTTGACGCCTGGCTTTGAACGTCCTATGCTATGAACAGCCGACAGGTCGTTCTGCCCCGGACTATGCCTTTTGGCAGGCTGGGGCCGGCCTTTGGCTCCTAATCGTGAACTTACAACTCGGAACTTCTATCCCCTACCCAACGAAAGGATTCCCCGCCATGAAACTTGGCCTCTCCATGTGGAGTGTGGTGGCGCCGGTGCGCGCCGGCAAGATGGACCTGTCCGGCTTTATCGACTTTGCCGCGCAGCAGCAGGCGGAAGGCGTCGAACTGTTGGATTTCTTCTGGACGGATCGTGACGCCGAGATTCCGATGGTTAAGCGGCGCATCCGCGACGCGGGGCTGCAACTGGCGGTCTATTCCATCGGCAATGACTTCTTCCAGCCGGACAGCGAAGCGCGCGCCCGCCAGGTGGCGGCGATGATCGAGGCCGTGGACGTGGCGAATGCGCTGGAGGTGGGGCTGATGCGCGTCTTCAGCGGCAACGCCAAAGAGGGCTACAGTCTGGAGGATGGCCTGGACTGGATTGTGGACGGGCTGGTGCAGGGCGCGCGCTACGCCGAGAGCAAGGGCGTGGTGATGGCGCTGGAAAACCACGGCCTGATGGCGGGGCGCAGCGACCAGGTGCGCGGCATCATCGACGCGGTCGGCTCGCCCGCGCTGCGCGCTAATGTGGACACGGGCAACTTCCTGCTCGTGCAGCAGAACCCCACCGACGCCGCGCGCAGCCTGGCGGACCTGGTGGCGCTCGTGCATTTGAAGGACTTCCGCCGCGCAGCGCCGGACGAGACCGACCACGTCTATTACGGCCTTGACGGCGCGGGCTATACCGGCACGGTCGTGGGCGAGGGGCAGGTGGAGCTGGCGGAGATCGTGAAGATCCTGCAAGCCGCGGGCTATGACGGCTGGCTCTCGCTGGAATATGAGGGCGGGCTGGATCCGCTCACGATCGGCGTGCCCGGCAGCTTGCAGGCCGCGCGTAAGCTGCTGCCGCGTTAGGCGCGGCCGGGGCTACGTCGCGCCTAACGCGGCAGCAGCCGCATCACGATCACGGGCGGAAACTCGCTGTAGGTCGCGCCCCAGGAGAGCGGGTTGCTCCCCGTCGTGTCATCGGCGGGGAAGGCGCGCTCCTCGAAGGCGTCGAGCATGAAGCCGTGCCGGAAGGCTGCTCCGAGCAGGTCGCTCAACGACCGATGGAAGTAGAGGTGCGGCTCCGGCTGGCCCGCCAGCGCGGCTCCCGGCTCCGTGGAGGGCGTCATGTAGGCCTGCACCTTGAGCGAGTAGGTCGTGATTAGCTCGCCGCCGCGGTCCTCGCGCTCGGCGACGTGCGTCACGTGTATGCTGTTGAAGCAAGGATGCACGATCGAGCAGACAAAGGGCGCGCCCGGGCGCAGCAGCCGGGGTAGGGCCGTCATCAGCGGCTCGATGTCGGCGATGTCGAAGAGCGCCATCTGGCAGATGGCGGCGTCGAAGGGCGCCCCCGCCAGGCTGAGCAGCGCGGCCTCGTTGGTCACGTCCAGCGCCCGGTACTCGATGGGCTGATCGGGGCTGCTGCGAGCCTGCGCCTGCTCGATCATCTGCGGCGAGAAGTCGAAGGCGAGTACGTGCGCGCCCAGCGCGGCCAGCTTACGCGCGTAGAGGCCGTTGCCGCAGGCGATGTCGAGGATGCGCCGGCCCGGCTGCGGGGCCAGCAGGCGCAACGTCGGGGGCCAGATCAGCGTCTCGACGAAGGCGTTGCCCTCGCCCATGTGTTCGTCCCAATAGCGGGCGTTGGCGTCCCAGGCCGCGCGCGTGGCGGCATTGGCTTGGGCGGGGTCAAGGTTGGCG
>JBBSBO010000182.1:0-5947 GCA_038251215.1 Caldilineales bacterium | reverse complement strand
CGGCGCGGGTCATCGTCCTGGGCGACCTCAACGACTTCACCAACAGCGCACCCGTCCGCCTTCTCACGGACGCGCCGGCCGGCCTGGTCAACGCCTAGGAGTTCCTGGCTCCCGGCGACCGCTATACCTACATCTATAACGGCGCCAGCCAGACGCTCGACCATATTCTCATCTCGCCCGATATGGTACAATTGCTCTCCGGCGTGGACGCGGTGCATGCCAACGCCGATTTTGCGTCGGGCGGATCCGGCTTGGAGGAAACAAGTCGACAGGTCAGCGACCACGATCCGCTGGTTGTGCGCATTCGCCCGCAAGGAGCAGCCGGCCTAGCCGGCAACGCCTCTTTCGCCGACGTGCTGATTGGGCTAGAGCAGGACGGTAACGAGCGGCCGGCCGCGGTCACGGACGCGCGCGGCGACTTCCGCATCTGGAACGTGACGCCGGGCGACGTCACGCTGCATTATCTGGCCCCGACCTGGCTGGATATCGAGCAGCCTACAGCAGCGCCGGCGTTGCCCGCCGGCATCACAACGGCGGCTGACCCAGGCGCGCATCATCGTGCCGCCCAAGCCGCCGCCCGCGCGGCCGGCTCGATGCCCGCAATACTCGCAGCGCAGGAGCCTTAAGCCAGAGCCGCGCCCGCGACCTAACAAGAGGCGATTCGAGGGGGAATTGGATGAAACACACCTACCTAACGTGGACCGAATTGGAAGAACTGATCAGCGCGCTGGTCTTCAAGCTCAACACGCCCTACGACGTCATCCTCGCCATCACCCGTGGCGGCATCATCCCCGGCGGCATGATCGCCGAGGCGCTGAAGATGAAGGACGTGCTCACTGCCGCGGTGCTCTTTCCCGACGACCCCGCCCAGCGCACCAAGCTCAGCTGGCCGCGCTTCCTGCAATTTCCCTCGGATTCGCTGCTGGAAGGGCGCAAAATCCTTGTGGTCGACAACCTGTGGTATCAGGGCCGCACGATTATGTCGGTCAAAGGCCGCATCGAAACCGCAGGCGGCTACCCGGAGCTGGCGGTGGTCCACTGGAAGCAAAACAGCAGCTTCTTCCCGGAGGACCAGCCGGACTTCTACGCCGAAGTCACCGAGGACTTCATCCACTACCCCTGGCAGCGCATCGACGACTCCGACTATCGCGTGCGCGCACACCCCGTGATGCCGCTGTCTTGATGCCGCTGTCCTAGCGCCTGCGCCGGACAAGCTCTGCCGCGCAGAAAGGGGAGAAAGGAACGCCATGGCCGCGCCGCCCGAACTGACGCCTGCCGCGCCCGCCGAGGCGCGCATCGGCGAGATCTTGCGCCTGCTGCACCAGGAATACCCGCACGTGCGCTGCGAACTCGACTTCACCTCGCCGCTGGAGCTGCTGGTCGCCACCATCCTTTCGGCGCAGTGTACCGACGAGCGCGTCAATAAGGTGACGCCGGACCTGTTCGCCGCCTACCCCAGCGCGCAGGCCTACGCCGAAGCCGACATCGAGGCGCTGGAAGAGGCCGTGCATTCCACCGGCTTCTTTCGCAACAAGGCCAAAAACATCCAGGGCGCGGGCCGGCGCATGGTCGAAGCCTACGACGGACACGTGCCGGACGACATGGACGACCTGCTCACCCTGCCCGGCGTGGCGCGCAAGACGGCTAACGTTGTCCTGGGCTGCGCCTTCGGCATCGCCGAGGGCGTGGTGGTGGACACGCACGTCAAGCGCCTGTCCAACCGCCTGGGGCTGACCGAGGAGTCGACCCCCGAGAAGATCGAGCGCGACCTGATGGCGCTGCTGCCGCGCGCGGAATGGATTGACTTCAGCCATCGCCTCATCTTTCACGGGCGGCGCGTATGCGCGGCGCGCAAGCCGAACTGCGCGGCCTGCGTCTTGCGTTCCCTGTGCCCCTCCGCGCAATGAACCCACTGAACCATTGGCGAGCGGCGCGACTCTGCATCATCCTGGCGATCGCCTTGGCAGGCTGTCGCGGCGTGGCGCGCCACACGGACCCGAGCGTGGCGGCGACTACGCAAGCGCCCGCGACTGTGCCGCCCGCCGTGTCCACGCCAACCCCAAGCGCCGACGCGCCGACGCCATCTGCCACACGCACGCCGCCAAGCCAGCCCGCAGCAGCAATTCTGCCCGTTGCGGCGACATTGCCGGCCCCTGCCTACACGCTGCAACTCTCCGGTGGCTGGGAGCGGGCCACAGCGCAGCCCGCGCCGGGCGAAGATACGAGCCAAGACACTGACTACGCCTTCGCGCTGCGGCTGCCGGCTGCCGCCGGCGACGCGCCCGCGGCGCTTGCCACCGGCCTGATCGTAGCGGCGCACGGCCTCGATCTGCCCGCCTTTGTGGAGGCCGCGGCCGCCGAACTGGCCCAATACGAGGGCGTTGTCGTGCTTTCTTCCGGGGTCGACGGGCTGCTGCGCGACGATGGCCGGCCCGTGGGCGTGTTGGCCTACACCGTGGCGCGCCACGAACAACTGGGCGAGCGTCCCGTCGGTCGCCAATACGCGCTCGCCGCGCCTACCGACGACGCCCTGCCCGACGCCCTGATCGTCATCACCTGCCTCGTCGCCTCCAATACCGACCCGGCGCCCGCCTGCGACGCCGTCGCGCGCTCCGTCAACTTTGACTAGACTTTGATTAAACTCCCGCCCAGGAAAGACGCCCTATGCCCGCCATCGTTCCGCCCGGCTACACCCGCGGCCCCATCCTCTTCATGGCCTCGCCGGTCGAAGGCGAAATCGAACGCAGCTTGCTGCAAGCCTTCTGGCAGCATGCCGGCGGCTACGGCGCGCGCATCCTACTCGCCGACTGCGGCAGGCGCGATGACGTGAGCCGCCGCTATGCCGACACCCTGCGCGCCTGGGAAGCCGACACGGTCGAGGTGATCGCCGCCCGCACGCGCGCCGAAGCCAACGACGCCGCGCTGAGCGATCTGGTGGACGCCGCCACCGGGGTCATGCTGCTGGGCGACAACCCGCTGCGCCTGGCGGCCACGCTGGGCGGTACGCCGCTGGCGCAGGCCGTGCGCCGCGCCAATGCGCGCAGCAAGGTCGTGTGCGCCCAGGGCGCGGGCGCGCCCTTCCTTTCGCAGCACATGATCGGCGCAGCGCAGAACTCCACGCCTGCGCCCTATTTACACAACGATTTGGTTCACTTTGCGCCGGGGCTGGGGCTGATCAACCGCATCCTGGTCGATGTCTATCCCAGCGGCGCTTCCGGCTTCGGGGGAGAGGCCGGACAGATCGCACGGCTGATGTCCGCCGTGGCGCACAACCCATTCCTGATCGGCCTGGGCCTCGACGACGATACGGCCGCCGTCGTGCAGCCGGATGACACGCTGACCGTCCTTGGCGCAGGCCATGCGGTGATCGTGGACGGCTCGGCCATCAGCTACTCCTCGCTGCACGCTCCCGAAAGCGAAGCCGCGGGGCCGCGCCCCGTCTCCATCTTCGACGTGCGCGTGCATCTGCTCGCCCCGGGCGACACCTTCGCCCTCGACAGCCGCAGCCCTGGACCGCACCAGGACACGGACCTGCCCGCCCCGCGCCCGCCCGCGACTAGCGCCTTCTAGCGCGGCGCCGCGCGCCCCGCATCGCTGCCGCCGGCTTACCACTCGTCGATCCAGCCCTCGCGCTCGCCCACGACCTTGAATTCGCGCGCGTCGACCGTCGCCGCCTCGTAGGGCGCGGGCAAGGCATAGGGCGCGCCGCGGCCTGCCGGCGCCGCGTTCTGCATAGGCTGGTTGCCCGTCACCACGATCACAGGCGGCTGCGAGAAATAGCCGCCGCCGTAACCGCCATATCCGCCCTGCCCATAACCGCCCTGGCGTCCACGCCGCGCATCGTCTTCCTCGAACTCGCCGCGCGTATCCTCGCGCCGCCGCGACGATGCCAGCATCAACAGCGCCACAGGCACGCCCGCCAGCACGCCGAAGAGCACGCCCACCGCCATCCCCACCGCGTCGGCGCTCAGCCTGCCGCCGATGCGCCACGCCGCCACCGCCACAAACAGCGCGACTGCCACTGCCATAAATCCCTTCATCCCGTCCGCCTTCCTGACTGGCCCGCGACGCGCGCGGGCATTCGCCTCGCTGTAGTCATTGTTGCCGCCTATGTCCGCATGAGCCGCGACAGCAGAGTGCGGCCCTCGACCTTCACCGGCGGCACGGGTTCGTCACGTTTTGCCGTCAGGGGATCCGGCCAACCCGTGGCGGGCGCGCCGCCGGCGAGGATCGCGCCTCGCACCGCCTCCAGGTCGCGCGGGCCGATCCACGCGGCCTGGAAGCGCACCGTCTCGCCCTGCGCCACCAGCATGAAGTCGCCCTTGCCTTCCAGCTTTTCGGCCCCGCTGTCGGGGATGCCGGCGGCATAGCGCGCTTCATCACGGCTGGCGACCGCGCCCACCAAGCGCACGGGGAAGTTTGCCTTCATCGCCCCGCCAATTAGCTCCGCCGTCGGCTTCTGCGTGCAGGCCACCAGGTGAATGCCCGCCTCGCGACCGCGCTGGCTGATGCGCGTCAGGCTTGCCGCGGTGTCAGTGCCACCCGTCTGCAACAGATCCGCCAGCTCGTCCACCGCGACGGCCATCACCGGGCGGCTGATGCCCGCCTGGTCGCGACGCTCCATCTCCTCCACCACCCAGTGCAGTCGTTCCAGCGCGTCCGCGGGCGTACGGCTGACGCCGCCCAAGACGTGCGGCAGGTCGGCAAGGGGCTGGAAGCCACGCCCCTTGGGGTCGATCAGCACGATCTGCAACTCGCTCGTGGCGTTGTGCATCGCCAGCGAAATGAGCAGCGTGCGCGCCAGCGCCGTCTTGCCGGAGCCGGTCGTGCCCGCCACGAGGATGTGCGCCACCTCCGGCGCGGTCAGGCGCACGAGCAGCGGCGTGCCGTTTTCCTCCACGCCCAGCACCGCCGTGTTCGGCGGCGCCTTGGTGATGCGGTTGCACAGCGGGATCAGGCGCACCGGCTCCGGCTTGGTGCGCGGCACCTCGACGTTGATGGCGGAACCTTTGCGATAGATGCGCGCCTCGCGCTTGCCCAGCGCCATGGCGATTTCCTCCGCCAGGTTTGCGACTTGCTTCACCTTCGTGCCCACGTCCATCGACAGCTGAAACTGCACGAAGCGCGGGGTCACGACGCCGCCCTGCACGCGCCCGCTGACCCGATGTTTGGACAACACCGCCTCAATTTGATCGGCCTGCATTTCAAGCGTCCGTCGCCGGTAACTCATGGGTTGGTTCCCTTCTGCCCTGCAGGGGTTGCGCTGCGGATATTCGTGCTTCCAGTGTACAGAACAAACGTTCTATTGTCAAGCACTTCGCGCGCCGAATTTCAATGCATCTGCTTTTCTTGCTGTTGCTTTTCCTTTGCGTTCTTTGCGCACTTTGCGGTTTTCAGTGGTTCCACCCCGAATGTGAAATACACGGCTGCTGTGCGCCGCGGTAGCGGATGCGCGGAGAGGGTGCTATAATAGCGGCAGCGGGCCGTGGCAACGGTATTGCCTCCGTTTTGCAGCGGTCTGAACCGGAATCATCAGCGCGCTTCTGTGCCCATTCGGGTCGAATCTAGCCGTTGACCAACGCCGTCGCGGCCGTCCCCCTGCGTCATACCCAGGACGGCAAGGCAAGCGCGGCCCTATCAAGCTCCGAGGATTGAGCGGTGCCTGCATTGCTGCTGGATTGCCTGACCCCGTTCGTCGTGCTGTCTGCGCTGTTCGGCGTGGCCGTGGCGTCCATGCACAAGCGCCCGGATCTATGGCCCCCCTCGCTCGTTACCTGGGAGCGAGCGGCGTACACGCGCGGCGTGGCGACCTGGGAACGTGTGGAGGCGGCGCTGCGCGGCGACGGGCAACAAGGCGCCGCGCTCAATCCCATGCAGGCCCGGGTACGGCTGGCGCGCAGCCGCGTGCTGGACTGGGCCGCGGCGCCCGGCAACCAACGGACGCTCT
>JBBSBO010000181.1:0-5965 GCA_038251215.1 Caldilineales bacterium | reverse complement strand
GGGCCGTACGCGCAGATCAAAGAGGCCTATGGCGCGCTGATGCAGTGGATGGCGGAGAACCGCAGCGAAGCTAACACCGTCGCCTACGAGTTCTATCTCAACGACCCCGGCACTGTGTCGCCCGAAGATTTGCAAACGCAGATCGTTTTCCCCCTCAAATAGCGCCCGCCGCTCCTGCGCGGCAACCCCATAGACTGCCATACTAGGCGCAAGGGTGGAGGATATGCCTCTCCATCCTTGCGCTTTAATGCATAGGGATCAGGACACAGAACGGACTCATTACAGAGGGCGCAGGTCCGGTAGGTTTTATTTCTTGCCGTTCTTGCTGTTGCTTTTTCTTTGCGCTTTCTTTGCGTTCTTTGCGCTCTTTGCGGTTTTCAGTTGTTGCGGAGCTTTGTCTGTAGCCACATTCTTGGTATGATCACCTCCAGCCAAGGCCGCCGATTTCCCCGTAACACAACCAGCCATGAAGGAGCGACAAACGATGGTGGAGACGCGTGTAGTCTATTTGGAGCCGGGCAAGCTGACCATCGAGCGGGTCACCCTGCCCGACTTAAAGCCCAACCAGGTGCTGGTCAAAACGCACCAGGCCTCCGTCTGCGGGTCGGAGCGCTATTTCTACCGCGGCATCACCGTGCAGCCGCAAGACGAAGCGCGCGGCGGGCCGGAGACCGTGCTGGGCGAAGGCCACATCGAAGGCAAGTCGCACGCCTACCCCATGGGGCCGCTGGGCCATGAGGGCGGCGGCGTGATCGTGGAGATGGGCAGCGGCGTCGACCAGTACGTGGGCGGCGGCAAGGTGCGCGTCGACGACCGCGTGGGCAGCCTCATCTATCCCACCTACTCCGACTACTGGGTCACCGACATCTCCAACGTGCAGCCGATCCCCGAGGGCGTGCCCTTCAACGTCGGCTGCCTGTACGAGCCGCTGGGCTGCGCGGCCTGGGCTGCCATCCATACCGGCGTCAAGCTGGGCGACGTGGTGGCGGTCAACGGCGCGGGCTTTGCCGGCAACATCCTGCTGCAAGGCGCGCTCAAAGCGGGCGCATCCAAAGTGATCGCCGTGGACGTCGTGCCCGCCAAGCTGGAGATTGCCCGCCGGCTCGGCGCCGAGCAGGTGATCAACGCCAACGAAGTCGACCCCGTGCAGGCCGTACTCGAGCTGACCCACGGCGAGGGCGTCGACGTGGCGGTGGAGGCCATCGGCGGCACGGGCATCGGCATCGTGCAGGGGCTGGGCATGTTGCGCCACAACGGCCTGCTGGCGCTATACGGCGACAACTACGCGCCGGTCAAGGAGTTCTGCTTCCATCGCTTCCACGAAGACGGCATCGAAGTGCGCAACCTCAACGCCGTCCACTACACGCGGCTGCGCTCGGTGGAGAACATGCGCGAGGCCTATCGCGCCGTGCAGCGCGGCGTCTTCAACCTCGACATCATCTTCGAGAATTCGGTGCAATACAAGTTGGATGAGATCGCCGACGTTTTCGCCGCCGAGACGGGCGACATCGAGCGGCAGAGTTCGCTCAAGACGGTGATCGTCCCCTAGCAGAGAGAACGGCGCGGGGTTCAACACGTGGTCTCGGCGGCGCTTACAAGCCGATCACAGTACCATAACATAAGCGGGCGCGTGGCTTTGGTTCGCCACGCGCCCTATGCTATACTCATTTAATTGTGACTGCTGTGTGCGCACACTGATCTTCGTGCGTGATCACTTGGCGGGTGATGCGTGTGATTACGCCGTCACAAGCTGCCGTCATACGCTGCGGCTTGACCTTGCAGCGAGCTAGTCAAATAGTTACCGTCGCTCGTTACCGCTGCTGGTTTGCGCCGCCGTTTTGCGCCGCGCCTCGCACATGCGAGCGCGTGCGCTTTGCAGGAAGATTTGCAGCAAGATTTATCGACAAAAGAGGACCGGAACAAGATTTGCGGAAGCAGCCGCCGGCGAGCGCAAACGCCTGTCGACCTCGCCAGGAAAATTGAGGAGAAAAATGTCGCTGACCATTAGCACTGAACCCATGGACAACCGCCAGTTGGCGCTGAAAGTCGAAGTCCCCCAAGAGCGCGTGGAGCAGGAACTGCGCAAAGCCGCGCGCAAGGCCGCCGGCAAGTACCGCATCCCCGGCTTCCGCCAGGGCAAAGCCCCCTATTCCATCGTCCTGCAATACGTCGGCCTGCCCGCCCTCTTCGAGGAGTTTGTCGAAGACCTGGGCCAGGAAGTCTATCGCACGGCCCTGGAGCAGGAGAAGATCGAACCGTATGCCATGGCTTCCCTCGACATTACTTCCATGGAGCCGCTGACCTATACTTTCTCGGTCCCGCTGGAGCCGGCAGTCAACCTCGGCGACTACCGCAGCCTGCGCATCGAAGAAGAAGAGCCGATCATCAATGAAGCGCAAGTCGACGAAGAGCTGGAAACCTACCGCGCCCAGTTCTCGGCCTGGACCGACGTCGACCGCCCCAGCGCCTATGGCGACACGCTGACGCTCGACGTCAAGAGCGTGATCGCGCCGGACGCGGGCAATGAGAATGCAGATGCAAATGCTGAAGAAACCGTCGTACTCGACGAGACCAACTGGGACGTGACGCTGGACGAGGAAAACCCCATGGACCCGCCCGGCTTTGACGCGGCCCTGCTTGGCCTATCGGCGGGCGATGAGAAGGAAGTTACGCTCAGTTGGCCCGCCGACAGCCAAAGCGTCTACGCGGGCAAAGAAGCCCTCTTCCACATCAAGGTCCACAAGATCGAAGCGCTGGAAAAACCGGCGCTCGACGACGAATTCGCCCAGCTCGTCGGCCCGGACTTCAACACACTCGAAGACCTCCAGAAGCATATCCGCACGCGTCTCCTCAACGACATGATCGAGGAAACGGAAGAGAACTACCTGGAAAAGGCGCTCGACGCCCTGGTCGCCCAGAGTGAGATGGACTATCCGCCCATCGTCGTCGAAGACCAGATCGACGCCATGATCAACGAGTTCCAGCGCCAACTCAGCCAGTACGGCATCGAGAACCTGGACGATTACCTGCGCCAGATGGGCCTAAGCCGCGAGGAATATCGCGAAAACCTGCGTGAGCAGGCCGAGATCACGGCGCGCCGCAACCTCGTCATCTCCGAACTCTATCAGCTTGAGGAGATCGAAGCGACCGACGCGGACGTGGAAGAGCGCATCGAAACGCTGTTCGGCAGCATGGGCGAGGAAAACGCCGAGGCCGCGCGCAGCGTGCGCGACATGATGCTCGCCGGCTCCGGCCGCGCCGTGCTCGAAAGCCAGATCCTGCAGCAGAAGGCGCTCGATCGCCTGCTCGCCATCGTGCGCGGCGACGAACTGCCCGCACTCGGCCAAAAGGCCCCGGCGGAAGCCGCAGACGAAACCGTCGAGGCGGCTGAGGCTGTCGAGCCTGCCGCGGCCAATGTAGAGGCGCAGGACGACGAAGCACAGGACGACGAAGCACAGGACGACGAAGCGCAGGCCTGAGGCCGGTTGAAACGCTAACAGAACGCATACGGACAGTAGAAGCCTGCTTACGGTGGCCCACACCTGCCTGGCGGTACTCTAACCGTACACATTCTTGTGCGATTCAACCCTTGTACGCTGCATAAGCGTCCCAGAAGCGCTGGACAAGCGACGGAGACACGACGATGAATTTACCTACTAACTTAGTTCCCATGGTCATTGACAACAGTGGCCGCGGCGAACGAGCCTATGATATCTATAGCCTGCTCTTGAAGGAACGCATTATCTTCCTGGGCACGCCCATCAACGACCAGATCGCCAACCTGATTGTGGCGCAGTTGCTCTACCTGAACGGCGACGACCCCAACCAGCCGATCAACATGTACATCAACAGCCCCGGCGGCAGCATCTATGCCGGCCTCGCCATCTATGACACCATGCAGATGATCCCCGCTCCGGTCAGCACCTACGCCGTGGGCGTGACCGCCAGCATGGGCACCGTGCTGTTGGCCGCCGGCGCCAAGGGCCGGCGCTACAGCTTGCCCCATGCCGTCATCCACCTGCACCCCGCCAGCAGCGGCGCGCAGGGCTACACCGAAGACGTGCGCATCGCCTTCCGCGAGCAGGAGCGCGTGCAGACGCAGCTCTTCCACCTGGTGGGCAAGCACACCGGCCATTCTTGGAAAGATATCGAACATGACTTCGAGCGCGACCGCTTCATGGACGCCCTCGAAGCCAAGGAGTATGGCCTGGTCGACGAGATCCTGGGCGGGCTCGATGACATCGTGCAGGTCAGGAACGGCAATATCTATGTGCCGGACGGCAGCGTGAAGGCGATTACAACGGAAGAAAACGGGGCCAAGTAGACGCGGCCCCGCCATAGGGAAAGCCATGACTGACCGCACACAGACGCCGGAACCGCGCTGTTCCTTCTGCGACAAGCCTCGCAGCGAAGTTCAGCGCCTGATGGAAGGCGCGCCCAACATCTATATCTGCGACGAGTGCCTGCTCCTGGGCGTCGAGCTTCTGGCGGACGAGGGCATGATGGAAGCCGCAGCCTCCGCCCCGGCGGGGCAGGCTGCCAAGGGCGCGCCGCGCCCTATCCCCAGCCCCAAGGAGATCGTCGAACACCTCGACCAGTATGTCATCGGGCAAGAGCGCGCCAAAAAGGTGCTCTCCGTGGCGGTCTATAACCACTACAAGCGCGTTTTCGGCAGCCGCGCCACAGCCGCCCGCGCCGCCTCGGCGACAAATGCTGGGACAAAGGCCGGGGCCAACGCTGGGGCAAAGAGCTTGGCGGAGGACGCGGACGTAGAGCTGACCAAGAGCAATGTCCTCCTGATCGGCCCCACCGGCAGCGGCAAAACGCTGCTGGCGCAGACGCTGGCGCGCCTGCTGGATGTGCCCTTCACCCTGGCGGACGCCACTGCGCTTACCGAGGCCGGCTATGTGGGCGAAGACGTGGAGAGCATCCTCGTCGGCCTGTTGCAAAACGCCAACTGGGACGCCGAAGCCGCCGCGCACGGCATCGTCTACATCGACGAGATCGACAAGATCACGCGCAAGAGCGGCGACAACGCCAGCATCACGCGCGACGTCAGCGGCGAAGGCGTGCAGCAGGCGCTGCTCAAGATCATCGAGGGCACGATCGCCAATGTGCCGCCCGCCGCGGGCCGCAAGCATCCGCAGCAAGAGTTCATCCAACTCGACACGCGCAACATTCTCTTCATCTGCGGCGGCGCCTTTGCGCACCTGGACGAGATCGTGCGCAGCCGCGTGCAGCGCCGCGGCAGCATGGGCTTTGTCCCCTCCGACGACAACGATGTCTACCGCCAGCACGCCGCCACGGAGGATGCCGCCGGCGACGCGCCCCTGCCGGAAGACCCGGCGGACCGCCATCGCGAACAGTCGATCCGCCGCCTGGAAAAAGCCGGCCGCGAGGAGGGCTACTACCTGCGCCTCGTCATGCCCGACGACCTGCTCCACTACGGCCTAATCCCGGAGTTCATCGGACGTCTGCCCGTGGTCGCTGGCCTGGAAGGGCTGGACCGCAAGACGCTGGTGCGTATCCTAACCGAACCGAAAAACAGCGTCACGCGCCAGTTCCAGCGCCTCTTCGCCATGGACAATGTCGAGCTGGAGTTCGAGCCGGCGGCGCTGGAGGCGGTCGCCACCGAGGCCTTCCTGCGCAAGACGGGCGCGCGCGGCCTGCGTAGCATCGTCGAGGAAGCCTTGCTCGATGTGATGTTCGAAATCCCCAGCCGCAGCGACGTGGTGCGCTGCGTGGTCACGCCGGAAGTCTTCACGCAAAACGCCGCCCCCACGCTCTACACGCGCCAGGGGCAGATGATCCCCGAGGCGCGCGAACTGCGCAGCGCGGCGTAATCGCGCAACGGTATGTCAACCACCTTCGAGGAAGCTGCGAGCTTCCTCGAAGGTTTTTTTATTCCCTCGCAATCCCCCTACAGCACGATCGGTAAGAAGAAGAACCCCAGCGCCAGCACCAT
>JBBSBO010000180.1:0-5980 GCA_038251215.1 Caldilineales bacterium | reverse complement strand
TCAGAATGCCGTTTCGAGTCATCGCGGTTTCGTCACTGCGTTTTTGTCATGGTGTTGCGCCTTTGTTTTAGCCGCCCCAACTGGTGCGCAGGGTCGTCTCTTCGCTGCGCTCCGGCACGGCGCGCAGGCGGAAGAGTTGGCGGATGATCGCCGGCGCAGCCACAAAGGCCAGCACCAGCGCCTGGATGATCTGGATGATGTCCGCCGCCACGCCGGAGTCGAACTGCATCTTGGCCGCCCCGGCATCCATGGCCCCCAACATAAAGGCCGCCAGGATCACCCCGAAGGGGTTCGTCTGGCCCAGCAGGGCGACGGTGATGCCGTCGAAACCGACCGCGCCGCTGAACTCGGGCGCGAATTTGTGGTTCAGCCCCAGCGTTTCGATCGCGCCCGCCAGCCCTGCCAGCCCGCCCGCGATGACCATTGCCAGGATGATCATGCGCGGCACGCTCATGCCCGCGTAGCGCGCCGCGCGCGGGTTTTGGCCCACGGTGCGCATCTCGAAGCAGATGGTCGTGCGGAAGATCAGCCACCACATCACAATCGCCGCCAGCAGCGCCAGCGCCACGCCCCAATGCACGCGGTAGGGCGGCCCGAAGATCCACGGCAGTTGCGCGCTGGGAAAAACGTCCGCCGTCTCGGAAATGGCGCGGGCGGTCGGGTCCCACAGTGGGCCGGGCCTTTGGCCTTGCGTGCCGCCGGCGTAGACCGTCCAGCCGGCAAAGAGCGCGGCCACGTAATTGAGCATGATCGTGACGATCACCTCGTGTGCGCCGGTGTAGACCTTGAGCACGCCGGGGATAGCGCCCCACAACATGCCGCCCAGGATGCCGGCGAAGAGCGCCAGCGGCAAGTGGATCCAGGCGGGCAGCCCCTCGAAGTGGACGCCCACCGCCACAGAAAAGACTGTGCCGATCATAAACTGACCCGAGGCGCCGATGTTGAACAGGCCGGCCTTGAAGGCCACCGCCACTGACAGCCCGGTCAGGATAAGGGGCGTCATCTTGCGGATTGTCGTTGACCAAGCGCGCCCGCTGCCGAATGCGCCCGAGAAGAGGCCGCGGTAGGCCGCCAGCGGGTCGTCGCCGGACATCCACATGATCACGGCGCCGACGAGCAAGGCCGTGACCATCGCCAAGGCGGGCACGAGCAGCGCCCGGACGATCCTGCGTAGAGAAATGCCGCCCATGGAAACTCCGAGGGTGTGCGAAAGAACTGCCGGAAAGGACTACAAACAGAAACTATAGAGCCGCCGGCCCTAGATTCAAGACGGGAGACGCCCGTGCGAGCGCCTCCCGTCCTTTGCTGCACTCTATGCCGTCACGCGCAGGCTATTGGCCGTATCCGGTCGAGATGGAGCCGTCGGCTAGGCCGGCTTTGGTCTGCTCCAAGAGGTCCTTGACCTCTTGCGGCACGACGTCTTCGAAGTCGTGGAAGGGGGCCAGGCTGCCGCCGCCGGAGAAGTTGCCGCTCGGCGCATTGCCCGCGGCGACTTCCTGCAGGACGGTCATCAGGCCGGGGGCAATCGGCTTGGTGGCGCTGGAGACCAGGCACGGGTGCGCGGCGGGGAGAGTTTCCCACTGGTCGGTGTCCACGCCGATGCAGAAGAGGCCTTCGTGCGTGGCTACCTCTTGCAGCGCGCCGTTGCCGGTCATGCCGCCTGCGCCGAAGATCACGTCGACGCCCTGGTCAATCGCCTGCTTGGCTGTCGCCGCGCCCCATTCGGGGTCGGTGAAAGCCTGCGACAGCTCGCCGGGGTGGAAAGTGGAAATCACCTTGATGTCGGGGTTGGTCGCCTTGGCGCCCGCTTCGTAGCCTTCCTTGAAGGCGACGACCGGCGGCACCAGGTCCGTGCCCAAGACGGCGGCAATCGTGCCGCTCTTGCTCAGCGACGCGGCAAGCACGCCCGCCAAATAGCCGGCCTGATCTTCGGAGAAGACCAAGCCCGTGACATTGGGCGTGGCTTCTTCCTGGAACTGGTCGACGCCGATGAAGTGGATGTCCGGGTTGGCCTGCGCGGCCTCGATCGTGGCGCCGCCCAGGGCATAGCCCACGGTGACGATGACGTTGAAGCCGGCGTCGATGAACTGCTGCATGTTGTCGGCGTAGTCTTTGGCGTCCTGCGTCTCGATGTACTTGACGTCTTCTTCCGCCAGGCCCATCTCCGCCGCGGCAGCCTGTACGCCTTCCCAGGCGGACTGGTTGAAGCTGCGGTCGTTGATGCGGCCTACGTCCGTGACCAGCCCGATCTGCATGGGCTGCATCTCGGCCGCGGGCGCGGCTTCTTCGGCGGGGGCGGCGGTTGCTTCTTCTGCCGGCGCGGCTGTCGCTTCTTCAGCGGCGGCGGGAGCGGCGGGGGCGGCGGGCGCGGCACAGCCTGCGAACAGCATGATCGCCGTTAGCGCCAACGCGATGAACCAAACAGATGACCTCGAGGGTTGCATATGGTTTTGTCTCCTATACGCTAGAGTGTAGAATGGATAGGATTTTGTGTGCAGCAAACAACATGCTGCCGGTCGGAGGAGTCCGCCACGCGGAAAGTGAGGCGAAAGGCGACGGACAGCGCAGTAGTGTAGACTGCCTTTCTGTCGAGAATTATACTCAAGCTATTGCGTAGCAGCAAAGCCAATTGGGGTTTGATCCAAATGTCACAAGCCCCGTACAGGATGGGCTACTCAAGCCATGAAAGACAGCTCATGACCGATCGACCCTGCACCATTTCGCTGGGCGTGCGTCGCGCGCTGCAACAAAGCGCCCAGGCCAACGGCGCCTTCGCCATGCTCGCCATGGACCAACGCGGCAGCCTGCTCAAGGCGATCAACCCGGGCGACCCCGCGGCCGTGTCCCGCGCCGAGGTGCTCTCGCTCAAGCGCGACGTGATCGCGGCGCTGTCGCCGCACGCCAGCGCCACCGTGTTGGATGTGGAATACGGCTACGCCACGTGCGTCGCCGGCGGCGCGCTCAGCGGCGCGTCCGGCCTGCTGCTGGCGCTGGAAAAGAGCGGCTATGAGGGCGACCCCACGGCGCGCCGCACCGCGCTGCTGGACGACTGGCGCGTCGAGGATTCGCGCCGGGCCGGCGCTACGGGCGTCAAGCTGCTGGTCTACTATCACCCCGATGCGCCCAACGCGGCCGAACAAGAAGCGCTCGTGCGCGAAGTCGCCGAAGAATGCCGGCGCTGGGAGCTGCCCCTCTTCCTGGAGCCGCTGCACTTCTCGCTCGACGCCGGCGTCAAGACCTTGCCCAACGCCGAACGCCGCCGCGTGGTCGTCGAGACGGCGCGCCGGCTGACGCCCCTAGGCGTTACCGTGCTCAAAGCTGAGTTCCCCGTCGACGTCCAGCAGAGCGCCGACCCCGTGGAGTGGCGCGCGGCCTGCGCCGAACTGAGCACTGCCAGCGTCACGCCCTGGGTGCTGCTCAGCGCAGGCGTAGACTTCGACATCTTTCTGCGACAGGTCGCCGCGGCCTGCGCGGCGGGCGCCGCCGGCGTCCTCTGTGGCCGCGCGGTGTGGAAAGAGGCGGTCCAACTGAACGGCCCTGCGCGCGCCGAATTTCTCAACGGCGTGGCGGTCGACCGCTTCCGCCAGATCGCGGCGCTGGTCAACGCCACGGCGCGGCCTTACACCGATTTCTATCCTGTCGAAGCCCCTGAGCCGCTTACAGCCTAGCGGCGTGTGCAGCCGGCCTTCGCAGCCATCTATTCTCGCCCCTCTACTCTCGGAATTTCGCCAAGCCTATGAATACACCCAGCACCCGCCGCCCTCTGGTCGGGATTGATGTCGGCGGCACCTTCACCGACTTTGTTGTATTGTCGGAGCATGGACTCCGCGTCCACAAGGCCCCCACTACGCCCGCCGACCAGAGTCGCGCCATCGTCGCCGGCCTGGCGGCGCTCGGCATCGACGAGGCCGACGTAGTGCATGGCATGACCGTCGCTACCAACGCCCTGCTCGAACGGCGCGGCGCGCGCACCGCGCTGCTCACTACGGCGGGCTTTGCCGATGTGCTGGTCATCGGTCGCCAGAACCGCCCGCAGCTCTACCATCTCAGCCAGCAGCGTCCGGCCCCGCTGGTCGAGGACCGTTGGCGGCTGGAAGTGGGCGAACGCCTCGACGCGGCGGGCAATGTGTTGACCGAACTGGACGAGGCGCGCGTGGCGGAATTGGCCGCCGAACTCGCCGCGGGCGACGCCGAAAGCCTGGCGATCATCTTCCTCTTCTCCTTCCGCAACCCCGCGCACGAACAACGCGCCGCCGAGATCATCCGCCAAATCTGCCCGGACCTGCCGCTCTCGCTGAGCAGCGAAATCCTGCCCGAATACCGCGAGTACGAGCGCACGGCGACCACGGTCATCAATGCCTATGTGCAGCCGCTGGTGTCGCGCTATCTGCACCGGCTGGACGAGGCGCTGCCCCACAGCCGAGTGCGCATCATGCAGTCCAACGGCGGGGCGATTGGCCTGGCGCAGGCGGCGGCGCAGGCGGCGCGCGTGGTGCTCAGCGGGCCGGCGGGCGGCGTGGTAGGGGCCTTTGCCCTGGCGCAGCAGGCGCTGCACAGCGACGCCCCGCGCCTGATCACCTTCGACATGGGCGGTACGAGCACGGACGTCGCCCTCTGCCCCGGCGTGATCCCTACCACAGCCGAGAGCGTGATCACGGACTTGCCGCTGCGCCTGCCCGTGATCGACATCCACACCGTGGGCGCGGGCGGCGGCAGCGTGGCGTATGTCGACGCCGGCGGCGGCCTGCGCGTCGGCCCGCGCAGCGCGGGGGCTATCCCCGGTCCAGCTTCTTACGGACGCGGCGGCACGGAGGCGACGGTCACCGACGCCAACTTGGCGCTAGGCCGGCTTGATGCGCAGGGCTTCCTGGGCGGGCGCGGCGATGTCACGCTGGACGTGGAGGCGGCGCGCCGCGTGCTGGCGGAACTGGGCGCGCAGCTCAACCTCAGCGCCGAAGAGGCTGCCCTGGGCGTGGTGCGCATCGCCAACGCCACTATGGAGCGCGCCTTGCGCCGCGTCTCGGTGGAGCGCGGCTATGATCCCCGCGCTTTCACGCTGCTGCCCTTCGGCGGCGCAGGCCCGCTGCACGCCTGCGACCTGGCGGACGCCCTCGGCATCGGCGACATCTTGATCCCGCCCATCCCCGGCGTACTCAGCGCCTACGGCATGCTTGTGGCGGATATTGCCGCCGACGCTTCGCAAAGCGTGCTGCAGCCCGCCGACCGCCTGGTGACGAACCTGGCCCCGCTGGAGGAAATCTTCACGGCGCTGCGCGGACGCGTGGCGGCTGTGCTGGAGGCGGAAGGCGTGCCGGAGCCGCGCATCGAGGCCGCGCTGGATATGCGCTATGGCGGCCAAAGCTACGAGCTGACCGTGCCGCTGCCCACTCCTATCAGCATCGCGCACCTGGTCGAGGCTACTAGCGCCTTCCACGCGGCCCACGCGCAGCGTTACGGCTACGCCATGCCCGACGAGCCGATCAACGTCGTCAACCTGCGCGTGCGCGGCATCGGCCCCGGCGCGCAGCCCGGCTTGCCGGAGCTTGCCTTGCAAGGCGAAGACGCCTCCGCCGCGCGCCTGGCGGATAAGCCGGTGTGGTTCAGCGCCGCGGGGCCGCAGCCCGCCGCCTGCTATGACCGCAGCCGTCTGGCTCCCGCCAACCGCCTGGAAGGCCCGGCGATCATTTACCAGTTCGACTCGACGATCGTCGTATCGCCCGCCTGGCGCGGGCGCGTCGACGCGTATACCAATCTCTGGCTGGAGCGAAAATAGCGCTATGGACCCCATCACCCTGGAACTCTACCGCCATCGCTTTGCCGGCGCCGCCGAAGAAATGGGCGTCACCCTGCGCCGCACAGGTTATTCGCCCAACATCAAAGAGCGTCTGGACTTCTCGTGCGCCATCTTCGACGGCGTGGGCCACATGATCGCGCAGGCCGCGCACATCCCTGCGCACCTGGGCGCCATGCCCGCCAGCGT
>JBBSBO010000179.1:0-5988 GCA_038251215.1 Caldilineales bacterium | reverse complement strand
AGCATTCGGGTATGGGCGTGTCAAACGAATGAGGCAGGCGCATGGGCGCGCCAAGCTGTATGCTCAGCGGCGGGAAAATCCTTAGGCGCGCCCTAGCGCGTGCCGTAGTATAATGGGGGCCGTTGGCCGCATGACGGCGGCAACGACACACGAGAAGGGATGACGCAAAGGAACGGCGCATGGATGAGATGCTGGAACGGGAGATTGAGAAATACGCCACGCTGCTGGTGCAGATCGGCGTGAATCTGCAAGAGGGGCAGTCGCTGCGCATCGGCGCGGAGCTGGAACATCGGGAACTAGTGCGGCTGATCGTTGCGGCCGCGTATGAGGCGGGGGCGCGCTATGTGCAGGTGGATTGGAGCGACGCGCCTACGGCCAAGCAGCGCCTGCTGCATAGCCGGCCCGAGTATCTGGACTACTACCCGGAGTATGAGGCGGCCCGCCATCATTATATGCTGGACCATGAATGGGCGCGGCTGGCGCTGGTCGGCGCCGAGTTCCCTGACATCTTCGCCGATGTCGAGCCGGACGCCATGCGCCGCACCTCGGTGGCGCGCTCGCGCCTGTTGAAGTTCTATATGGATGCGACGATGGCCGACCGCATCCAGTGGTGTGTGGCGGGCGTGCCGACGGCGGCATGGGCGCGCCAGGTCTTCCCGGCGTTGGGCCAAGAGGAAGCGATAGCGCAACTGTGGCGTATGGTGCTGCACACGGTCCGAGCGGATCTGCCGGACCCGGCGGGCGCGTGGCGCAGCCATGGCGACGCGCTGCGCAAGGTGAGCGCCTTCATGGCGCGCCACGATGTGCGCAGCGTGCGTTTTGTCGACGCGACGCTCGCGGACGACGGCAAGGCTACAACTGACCTGACGGTGGGTCTGACTGACCGGCCTGACTGGGTCGGCGCGGCGGCTGAGACGCCGCGTGGGGTGTCGTTCCTGCCCAACATGCCGACGGAGGAGGTCTTTTCGACGCCGCATCGTGATCGTACAAATGGCTGGGTGCGGCTGACCAAGCCCGCCTTCCCCTTTGATCGCCCGGTGCATGGGGCGTATTTCCGCTTTGCGGACGGCGAATGCGTGGAGTATCGGGCAGACGAGGGCCAGGAGGTGCTGGCGCAGCATTTCGTCATCGACGAGGGGGCCAAGCGGCTGGGCGAGGTGGCGCTGGTGGACGTGCGTTCGCCGGTCAACCAGGCGGGCGTCGTCTTTCACGAGACGCTCTTCGACGAAAATGCGGTCTGCCACATAGCTTTTGGCCAGGCGTACCCCAGCGGCGTGCGGGGCGGGGCGGAGATGACGGCGGAGAAACTCGCCGCGCTGGGCGTCAATGTGTCGGACACGCATCTGGACGTGATGATCGGCGCGGACACAATGGATGTATTTGGCACGTGCGCTGACGGTCGCGTTGTGCAGATTATGGCGCAGGGACAGTTCGCGCCCAACGTACTGAACGAGGAGTAGACGGCATGGCAGGCGAGAACAAGGCTCCGGCCGATGTGACAGTGACGGATGTGACGGTGACGATGGTGTGCGATGACCTGGAGGGCTTCCCGTCGGCGGAGCTGCCCGCGGGCTATCGGCTGCGCGGCTATCGCGAGGGCGACCGCGAGGTGTGGACGGCGTTGCAGCTGGCGGCGGAACCTATTATTGACGTGACCCCGGATCTGTTTGACCGGCAATTCGCCCACGCGCTGGAGGCAATGCCGGACCGGGCGTTCTTCCTGGAGACGCTGGACGGCACGCCGGCGGGCAGCATCACCGCCTGGTGGGAGCCGAAGTTGAGCGAGCCGGACGCACGCGGGCGCATCCACTGGGTGGTGATTCATCCGGACTTTCAGGGCCGCGGCTTAGCCAAGCCGATGATGACGCACGCCATGCGCCGGCTGGCGCGCAGCCATGCCGCGGCGATGCTGGGGACGTCGACGGGGCGGCCCTGGGCGATCAAGGTCTACTTGGACTTCGGCTTTCGCCCCGACCCGGAGGAACTGGCAAAGCCGGAGATTGTGGAAGGCTGGCGCCATGTGCAGGGCATCATCGCACATCCGGCGCTGGCGCAGTGCTTGGCAGGTGTGGAGCGCGTGGAATGATCGAGATGCGCGGCCTTTCCTATACTTATGACGGCGGGTCGCAGCCGGCGGTGGACGATATTTCGTTCTCGGTGCAGGAGGGCGAGATCTTCGGCTTTCTGGGGCCGAGCGGCGCGGGCAAGAGCACGACGCAGAAGATCCTCACGGGCCTGCTTAAGCATTACCAGGGTGAGGTCACCCTGCTGGGGCGGGATCTACGCCAGTGGCAAAGCGACCTCTACGAGCATATTGGGCTGTCGTTTGAACTGCCTTACCACTACGGCAAGCTGACGGGGTTGGAGAATCTGCGCTTCTTCCGTTCGCTGTACAGCGGAACGACGCGCGAGCCGACGGAGCTGTTGGCGCTGGTGGGCCTGGGCGAGGACGGCGACACCGCCGCGGGGGCCTATTCCAAGGGAATGCAAATGCGGCTCAACTTCGTGCGCGCCCTGCTGCACGACCCGGCGCTGCTCTTCCTCGACGAGCCGACCGCCGGGCTGGACCCGGTCAACGGCCGCAAGCTGAAGGACATTGTGCTGGGGCTGAAGCGTGCCGGCAAGACCGTATTCCTGACCACGCACGATATGTCCGTGGCGGACGAGTTGTGCGACCGCGTGGCCTTTATCGTGGACGGCAAGCTGGCGGCGGTAGACGCGCCGCGCGCGCTTAAGCTCAACCATGGCGTGCATCGCGTGCGCGTGGAATATGCCAGCGACGGCGATACGCGCGCCGCCGAGTTCCCGGTAGAGGGGCTGGGCGTTAACGCCGAGTTCTTGGCGCTGCTGCGCACGCGCGAGGTGGAGACCATCCACACGTTGGAGGCGACGCTGGAGGATGTGTTCATCGGCCTGACGGGTAGGAGCCTGGCATGAGACGCGTGCTGTCGACTTTGAGCTGGGAACTGCGCATCCAGGCCCGGCAGGGCATCTATTTGGCGGCGGCTTTCATCGTGATCGTGTGGGCGGCGATGCTGGCGCAGCTGCCACGGCCGGCCGTGGAGTTGCTGCTGCCCTTCACAGTGTTCATGGACCTGTCCGTGATCGGCGTCTATTTCATGGCGGGGATGCTCTACCTGGAGCGGCAGGAGGGCGTGTTGCAAGCGCTGATTGTGACGCCGCTCAAGCCGGGGCAATATTTGGCGGTGAAGGTGGTTTCGTTGGCGCTGCTGGCGATGGCGGCGACGCTGGGCGTGGTGCTGATGGCGGCGGGGCCACGCGTCAACTGGCTGCCGCTGTTGCTCGGCGCAGGGCTGAATTCCTGGTTGATGACGTTGTTTGGCTTCTGGCTAGCGGCGCGCTACAGCTCGATCAGCGAGTTTCTGGCGCCGTCGCTCCTGTACTTTGTGCCGACACAGTTGCCCCTGCTGGGACACTTTGGCGTATGGTCGGGTTGGTCGCTGTATTTGATCCCGACCCAGGGCACGATGTTGCTGATGGAAGCCGGTTTCCGGCCGATCGCGCCCTGGCAATGGGCCTATGCCGTGGCCTATCTGGCGTTGGCAAGCGTCGTCATGTGGGTGCTGGCGCGGCGTGCGTTTGACCGTTTTGTGGTGGGCGAGGGGCGCTGACATGAACATGCACATGGTTGCAGCGCTGGCGGGCGTGGATCGCCGCAACATCAACCGAGATTCGCTGCTGCGCTTCTTCCTGTTCTTTCCCTTTTTAATGGGGCTGTTGATGCGCTGGCTGCTGCCCACGGCGCAGCGGCTATACGGTGATCAGTTTGACCTGACGCCCTACACGCCCCTCATCGCCAGCATGTTCGCGCTGATCATTACGCCGGGGCTGGCGGGGACGATCATCGGGCTGCTGCTGCTGGACGAGAAGGACGCCGGCACGCTGCTGGCGCTGCGCGTGACGCCCCTGAGCCTGCGCGACTATCTGGTCTATCGCCTGGCTGTGCCCGTGGCGATCAGCGTGGCGGCGACGTATATCATGTTGTGGCTGGCGGAATTGATCACGGTTTCGGCTGTAGAGTTGGCGCCGCTGGCGCTGGCCGCGGCCTTGGCTGCGCCGCTCTACGCGCTGATCCTGGCGACTTTTGCGCACAACAAGGTGCAGGGGCTGGCGCTGATGAAGGGCATGGGCATCTTCTTCCTGGCCCCAATTGTCGCCTGGTTTACGCCGGAACCGTGGCAGTGGCTGCTGGGCGTGATGCCCACCTATTGGCCGGCGAAGGCTTTCTGGCAGATGGCGGCGGGCGAGAGCTACTGGCCCGCGCTGGCGATGACGGCGGTCGTGGCTGCGGCCTACGTTTGGCTGATGACACGGCGTTTTGAGCGCTCGCTAGGCTAGGCGCGACAAGGCGATCTGGGAAAATCCATACACAGAAAAAGGGAAGATATGAGCAATGATAGGCGCGGTCCGTTGGCCGAGGCGCTGGCGCAGCAAGGCTACCTGGTTCTGGACGGCGCGCTGGCGACGGAGTTGGAGCGCCGCGGGGCGGACCTGCGCGACGCGCTGTGGTCGGCCAAGCTGCTGATCGAGGCGCCGGAGATGATCCGCCGGCTGCACTACGACTACATGGGGGCGGGCGCAGACGTGGTGATCACGGCGTCTTACCAGGCCACATTCGAGGGCTTCGCCGGGCGTGGGTTGGACGCAAAGGCGGCTGCGCAATTGATGCGGCGCAGCGTGCAGCTGGCCGTGGAGGCGCGCGACGAGTTCTGGGCGGACTCGGCGAACCGGCAGGGACGGCTCTGTCCGCTGGTGGCGGCGTCGATCGGGCCGTATGGCGCGTACTTGGCCGACGGCTCGGAGTATCGCGGCGATTACGGGCTGAGCGAAGAGGAACTCATGCACTTTCACCGCCCGCGCATGGCGGTATTGGCTGCTGCGGGCGCGGACCTGCTGGCGTGCGAGACGATCCCGTGTTTGGCGGAAGGGCGCGCGCTGGCGCGGCTGCTGCATGAGTTCGAGGATGCGACGGCGTGGCTGTCGTTTAGCTGCTGCGATGATGAGCATGTCTGCCACGGCGAAGCGCTGGCGGAATGTGTGGCGGCGGTGACGGCGCAGGCGCCGGATCAGGTCGCAGCGGTGGGGGTGAACTGTACGCCGCCGCAATATGTCGCCCAGCTGATCGCGCACGCGCGTGCGGCCACAGCGGCGCCCATCGTCGTCTATCCCAACAGCGGCGAGGCGTGGGATGCGGCTGCGGGCTGCTGGCTGCCCGGCACAGGGGGGACGGATTTCGGCGCGGCGGCGGCTGCATGGTACGCCGCGGGCGCACGCTTGATCGGCGGCTGTTGCCGCTCGGGGCCGGAGGACATCGCCGCGGTGCGGGCGACGCTGGCGGCCGAGTTCGCATAGAGATATCTGCCGGAATGCGACTTGCCTTCCGGCAGATTGGCGGGCGACGGATAGAGGCTAAAGAAGCGAGGCGTCCAGCTCGATGCGGGGCGGCGGCGCGGCGATGCGCTCGAGCAGGGGCGACACGTCACGCACGAAGCGCCCTTGCATACTCCACGGCCCGGTCCACACAATTTCGGCTTCGACCAGACACCCTCGCAGGAGCAAGCCGGAGTCGATGAAGACGAGCTTGTTCTGGCGCGTGCGGCCGCGCCATTTGCCCTTGTGCAGTTCCTCGACCAGAACCTCCACGGTTTGGCCCAGTTGGCGGGCGTTGATCTCGGCGCATACCTCTTCTTGCAGCGCTTCCAACGCCTGATGACGCCGCACCTTCTCAGCCTCGGGCACATCGTCGAGCAGACGGCGGGCGCTGACTGTGCCGGGGCGCGGGCTGTAGCGCGCTAGGTGCGCCTTGTCCAGCTTGAGGTCGCGCAGGACAGCAAAGGTCTCGTCGAACTGTGCGTCCGTCTCGCCGCAGAAGCCCACGATGATGTCCGTGTTGATGGCGACGTTGGGAATGGCGCTGCGAATGCGTTGGACCAGGGCGCGGTAGTCGGCCTGGGTGTAGCCGCGCTT